>JAFGKK010000024.1 GCA_016928575.1 Anaerolineales bacterium | reverse complement strand
GGGCCGGCAAATCCGTCCGCCGCGGCGACGAACACGCCCCGGCCGAGCAGGACGCCGACGGGGGTGCCGACCCTGACCGCGACCGCGACGGAGATCCCGACCGTCGAGCCGGTGGTGACGGCCAGCCCGGGCCCGGCGCCGGACTTGGAACTGCTGAACGTAACCTTCGCCGAAGGTCCGAGTGGAACGATCTTCATGGGGGAGATGCGCAACAACACAGCCGAGGCGATGATCTTCCCGGGGCGGGAAGACGCGCTGCATCTGAGATTGGAGAAATGGGTGGGTGGCGGATATTATCCTTATTATCATCATCAATATGATGTGTATTTAAAACCCGAGATACAGGCGGATAGGATGAATTGTCTGCTCTATCCGGGAGAAACGGGCGTGGCGATGTTTAGCATTTCCTTAGAGTGTTCGGATAGAAATATTTGTAAAGTTGAAAGCGAGGAATTATCCGGTCCTCCCCCCCAGCTCGGCATGCGGCTGATAAGTTATGAAGCCTTCTACCGAAGCTGGGAGTATATATATGAAGTAGGAGTAAGAAAGGGTTATAAGTATTCGCCGGAGATCCACCCGGGGTACCACCCGCCGGCGGAGAACCTGGAGTATGAAATCCGGGGTGAAAATATGGTGATAAACTACGATTTGGAAATCGCGCTTCCGGATCTGCGAACCGCTTATCTCGATCCATCGTGGATAATCCTTTATGATGAGGCGGGGAAAATCATAAACATCTTACGTACGGATCTACGGTTTGAAAAGACATCCAGATTCGCCGGAAAAATTCACATCTACGGAATCGGAGGCGCGGAGATACAAATGCCATGGGAAACACCGACGATCGACAACCAGTGGTGGGAACCGATGGCGGACTTGTCCGAAGCGGATTGGGGGAGGATCTCCCGCATCAGGGTGTTCAACGAGTTGGCGGATTTCAATTTTTGTTATAAAGACCTGCAAAGTCAACACGGCTGAGGGGGATGCGATATGAAAAAGATGAAATCGTGCCTGTGGATTGTCCTCCTCTCCATTGCGGCGCTGAAGCCTGTGATTGTGTACGCAGAGGAAGACATTACGTGCGAAGAATACCCTGTTGCTGTCAAATTTCCCGGCGACGAGCAACAATATGGTTTCGCGGTTACCGGTGCGAAGAAGATCTCCCCGGAATATCCGATCGTCATCGGGCAGGACATGGAGGAGAAGACGGGGGTGGACCTGACCGTGGAAGTCTCATCCCTGCCGATGACGGTCACGTATTGGGCGCCGGTCGAGGTGATGGAATGCGTCGAGGATAAAAACCGGAAAGGGTACGATGACGATTGCCCGCCGCAGTATTTCATGACGAAGGTCAGAAAATGCGTGGAGGTGAAAGACGAGCCGGTGCGCCGGACGATCATCGGAGCTTCGTTGCAGGTGTGGCTGGAGCCTGCGGAGGTTACGCGTAAGTGGCTTGGATGGAGTACGGATGATGATAATCATTACCCTCTGCGCTACGTGTTTCCGGAGAAGTGGGCGCTGGGGACCTGGACTCCGGAGGGCTTTACGACGGTCGGCAGCGATTTCATGTTCACCGAGGCGCAAATCGACGCGATCATCGCGCAAAATCCCGGATTCGAGTTTCTGAAGGGCGATCCGCGCGCGGAGGACATCCCGACCTATGCGCTGACGAGGGTGCAGGACCCCACGACGGACGCGGCGCGGGCGCAGCGGGTGCTGGCGCTCTATGGAGAATTCACCAATTGGTACACCGGGGCGCCGACGACGGCGGACGGACCGTGCCTGGTGGACAACAGAATAACGGACGGCTATTGCCAGACGGCGACCAACCTGAGCATGACGACGCCGGAGACGGAGTTGTTTAATGCCGACCTGAACGCGGAGGGTATTACTTACATTCGGCTGGATCTGCGTCAGGTCCCGATGGATCTGCCCGGGGAGTGGTTCATCGGGGTAAGCGTCAAAGTAAATCCGGCGAAGTACTATCATGAAACCAGGACGGAACCATCCCCCGCGAACCTGCATATGGACACGGGCAATGGATATAGGAAAGATAATAGCAAATTTACCGTCTACATTCTGATCTCCACCCTCTGCAACTCGGCGGAGGTCGACGGATGCACGATGTGAAAATGAAAAGACCGAGGCGGTCTTTAAGACCGCCTCGGTCTTATGACACATAGATATACCGATATGGTACACCACTTTCCCTCCACCCCCCAAGCGCACTTCCCCCCATCCCTTCGGGGATGGGGGAATTGAAACCGCACTCAGAAATTGGAGGAGCCCAGGGGGGAGTGTGATGGATCAAGCGAGAAAAAGCTGGGACGGATAGCTACTGGGAGTGATAATGAACAAGAAGGGCGTCCTCAGCATCGTGTGCATTCTTCTGGCGGCAACCGCCGCCTGCTCGGCTGGGCCGGCAAATCCGTCCGCCGCGGCGACGAACACGCCCCGGCCGAGCAGGACGCCGACGGGGGTGCCCACGCCGACCCCGACCGCGATGGAGATCCCGACCGTCGAGCCGGTGGTGACGGCCAGCCCGGGCCCGGCGCCGGACCTGGAACTGCTGAACGTGACCTTCGCCGAGGGCCCGCTGGGGACGATATTCATGGCCGAGATGCGTAATAATACCAGCGAGGCGATGATCTTTCCGGGAATGGAGTGGGCGCTGCGGCTTGGGGTGGAAGGATGGTGGGAATCCAGAGGATATTACTTTCATATTTTGGAAGACGTTTATGTCAAACCCGGCTCAGACGATAAGAGGATGAATTGCGTCCTATATCCGGGAGAGGTTGGGGTGATCGCATTTGACCTTTCCAATTATTGCAGCGGCGGTCAATCGAATTGTCCGGGGGAATGGGGGGAATTGGACACTCCGCCGCCGCATTTGGGGTATCGGATAAACAATTACGAAGCCTTTTACTTGCGCTGGGATGAGATATACGAAAAATTATCTTGGCGTGGATACTCGCCGACGATCTATGAGGGGTACCATCCGCTGCCGGAAAAGGTGAAGTACGAAATCCGCGGATCCATTATGGCGATACGCTTCGACAGCAAAAACATCCCTCCCGGTGTTGAATATCAACCATTTTACACATTTCCTTCGTGGATAATCCTGTATGATATCGAAGGGAAAATAATTAATGTATTATATGAAAAACTAAGATACGCCACCGGTGAAAACCAGTATTATGGAATTGGTATTGAACATCCTTCTTTTGCGGGAAAAACGCCAATGGCCGAATATCAATGGTGGGAGACTCCGGATATCGAAAACCAAATTTGGGAATCGTATGCGTATCTGGGCGAAGAGGAGCTTGGGCGAGTAGCACGAGTTAGGATATTCAACGAGATATCCGATTACACGTTTTGTAGCAAAGAGTTGTAGTGACATTCAATTCTTAGGTGCGAAATGAAAATAAACAAATGGTCTCTGCTGACGGGTTTGTTTTTTATTGCGTTGATGAAAACCGCACCGGCACGGGCGCAGGCGGCAGACCCGTGTGAGGGGTATCCGGTGAAAGTTACTTTTCCGGATAAAGAAGAGTTTGGCTTTGAAATCACACTGGCGAAAAAGACGACCCCGGAATACCCGATTGTCATCGGGCAGGACATGGAGGAGCAAACGGGTGTGAGCATTACGGTGGAAATTGCATCCCTGCCGATGACGGTCACGTACTGGGCGCCGGTCGAGGTGGAGGAGTGCGTCGAGGATAGAACCCGGAGGGGATACGATGACGATTGCCCGCCGCATTATTTCCTGACGAAGGTCAGAAAATGCGTGGAGGTGAAAGGCGAGCCGGTCCGTCGGACAATCATCGGTAATTCGTTGAAGGTCTGGCTGGAACCATCGGAAGAAACATTAGATTGGCTTGGTTGGAATATCGATTATTTGGCGGTGAAAGAATATCCCCTTCGCTACATGTTTCCGGAGGAGTGGTCGTTGGGGACCTGGACGCCGGAAGGGTACACAACAGTCGGCGAAGATTTTATTTATACCGAGGAGCAGATCGACGCGCTGATCGCGGCAAATCCCGGGTTCGAATTCCTGAAGGGCGATCCGCGTCCGGAAGATATCCCCACCCATGCATTGGTGAGGGCTCAGGATCCGGTGGAGGGGGCGGGGAAGCGGGTGCTGGCGCTGTACGGCGAGTTTATCAACTGGTACACCCAAGGTTGGACGACGCTGGAGGGCGCGTGTCTGATCGAGCGGCCGGGGATGAAGAATGCGCGCTGTCAGACGGCGACCAACCTGAGTCAGATGACTCCCGGGACAGGATTTTTCAACGCCGACTTGGACGCACCGGGAATAACCTACCTGCGGTTGGATCTGCTCAATGCGCCGATGGACCTTCCCGGGGTGTGGTATGTCGGAGTGAGTGTGATGGTAAACCCGGCGAAGTATTACAACGGACAAAGGTTGGAGCCGAATTGGATGAATGCCAATACCCATATTTATCCGGGCCATGGATATGAGAAAGAAGGCAGCAAATTTACCGTCTATATCCTGATCTCGACGCTATGCAACTCGGCGGAGATCGACGGGTGTACGAGGTAGGGGGGTGAAACGCCGAGACGGGCGTAGAGCCCGCCTCGGCGTAAAGAAAAATGCAGAATCGGCACGGCCCATCATCTACGCTCCGACATTCGCGCAGCGTATGTGTTCAAAGCGGGGACCGCTTCGGTTATGTAATGCAGGCGGATTGGTCGTCGCTTATGAGCTCTTCCGTCTGTAAAATCTCCACCCGTGGATCTCCGCCGCAAACGCGTAGTTGCCTTCGAACCACTCCCGGAATTCCGCCTGGGCCGCTCCGCCGGCGGGGATTTCCAGGAACGGCGTCACCGGATTCTTGGTATCGACGATCCACAACGGCGGATCGGCCCGCACCCCGGCGAAGAACCGCGCGGCGTCCGCCTCCTGCGCATATCCTGAATGGTAGAGCGGGTATAGATACGCGTACCGGGTCGGGCTCGCGCGCTGCGTGGCGAAGTTCAACCCCGCCTCCGCGCCCCAGAACAAGACGCCGTCCTGCGCGGTGCTGTTGGCGCGCAAATAATCCGTCACGTCCGAATAATCGTTGGCCCGGCAGGCGCCGGCCTGCGTGACCATGGCCGGCGCCGAGGCGGCGAACAACCCCGCGGAGAGCAGCGCGGCGCCGGCGAGCCGCGCCGGAAAAGACAGCTCGTGGAACCGCGCGCCGCGCAGCAGCGCCCACAGCGCGAGCGCCGCGAAGACCGAAAACGCCGGAAGTAGACTCAAGTAATAATGCGTCTCCACCCGGCCGGGAAGCGCGGCCAGGAGCAGTTCGACCGGCAATGCGAAAAGCGCCGCCTTCAGCCAGCCGCCTGAAGTGCGGAAGATCCCATTGCCGCGCGCCCACAGCCAAGCTCCCGCCGACCAACCGATCCAACCCAGGATCCCGAAACCCGCTTCCGAGACGGCTTCCAGCCCGCGGACGACGCTTTTTCCTGCGGCCGCAACTCCGGTCTCGGCATAAAAAAAGTTGTAGCGGAACGCCGCGTCCCAAAGATCGGTCAGCGCGCCGTGGACGGCGAAATAGCCCAGCGCCGGGAGGAAGGCCAGGGCGGCGCCGGCCGCCGCATAGCCTGTTTCGCGCAGGGCGGAGATTCCTTGTTTGCGGCGGAGCGACGACAGAATCCGGTACGCCGCGACGATGGCCGGGATCCCGATCAGGTTTTGTTTTAAAAGGAACAGGCAGCCGCCGAGGATACCGAGAAGGAACATCCGGCCGCGTTCGGGCCGGTCATCGCCCATACCCGCGGCCAGGAAGAGGCAGGCGAACTGCATCGGAAGCGCATATTCGGTAGCCAGATTGCCGCCCATCGCCAGAACGAAAAACGCGCCCAGCATCAACGGCAGGCAAATCCCGGCCGGCCACGGGCCGAAGGTTTGCTTCAGCAGGCGGTACGCCAGCAGGCAGGCCGCGCCGAGCGAAATCCATTCGAGCGCCCATACGCCCCAAGCCGATCCGCCGCCGAGCGTCAGGCCGGCCGCGTTGATGAAATAGATCAGCGGCGGTTTATGGTCCCACACGTCCCGGTAGGGCACTTCCCCCTCTTGCATCCGCCAGCCGGTGTAGAGGAATGCGCCCGAATCCCGGAACGGGAAGCGCTGGAAAAGGGGCGAGGAGGGAAGCAGGGCGCAGGCCGCCAGGAATCCGCAGAGGAGGATTTCCCGGATGGGAAACCGGGATAGCGCCGGTATCTTCTTTTCTGCGCTTTGCGTCATGCGATTATCCTTCCGGGGTTTCCGAGCAATTGTGCGCCAATTGTCCGGAAAACGCAATCGGTGCCCGGTAAAAAACAAAGCGGCCGGGAAGGCCGCCGAACTCCGTCTGTGGACCGTTATGCCCGCGCCTGCCCTCGGAACGGGGGTGTTCTTAGCGGGCATGAGGCCGCAGAAAACCTGGATTCCCGCTGGAACCACGCGGGAATGACGAACAACTAACTGGATGGAATAATTTAGAAACGCGATCCAACCAATTTTTAACAGCCCTTTGGCAGGGGAGGAGTCACGTCCCCTCTTCCCACGAAGTCAGGTATTTATGCTGTTCGGCGGAGAGGGTGTCGATCCGCACGCCCATGCCTTCCAGCTTGATCCGCGCGATCTCGCGGTCGAGTTCCTCCGGAAGGCGGTGGACGATTTTCTCGAGTTTGCCGGAATTCTGAGCCATGTATTCCGCGCTGAGCGCCTGGTTGGCGAACGACATGTCCATCACGCTCGCCGGATGTCCCTCGGCGGCGGCCAGGTTGATCAGCCGGCCCTCGGCCAGGAGATTGACCTTGCGGCCGTTGGGAAGCGTGTATTGGTCGACGAATTCGCGCACCTTGCGCTTGCTCTTCGCCATTTTTTCCAGCGCCGGGATGTTGATCTCCACGTTGAAGTGGCCGGAGTTGGCGACGATCGCGCCGTCCTTCATCTTCTCGAAATCCGGCCCGTCGATGACGTTGACGTCGCCGGTGACGGTGCAGAAGAAGTCGGCGATCGGGGCGGCGTCGTCCATCGGCATCACCCGGAAGCCGTCCATCACCGCCTCCACCGCTGCCACCGGATCCACCTCGGTGACGATCACGTTCGCCCCGATCCCGCGGGCGCGCATCGCCAGGCCCTTGCCGCACCAGCCGTAGCCGGAGACGACGAAGGTCTTGCCCGCCAAGAGGACGTTGGTGGCGCGCACGATCCCGTCGATGGTGGATTGGCCGGTGCCGTAGCGGTTGTCGAAGAGGTGTTTGGTCATCGAATCGTTGACCGCGATCACCGGGAAGCGCAGCGCCCCGGAGGCCGCCATCGCCTTGAGCCGGATCACGCCGGTGGTGGTCTCCTCCGTCCCGCCGGCCACCTCTTTGCACTGATCCGGACGTTCCTTGTGGAGCGTGGACACCAGATCGGCGCCGTCGTCCATCGTCATGTGCGGGTGCGTATCCAGCGCGGCGTAGATGTGCTGGTAATACGTGGCGTGGTCCTCGCCTTTCACCGCGAAGACCGGGATCTCGAAATGCGTCACCAGCGAAGCGGCGACGTCATCCTGGGTGGAAAGCGGGTTCGAGGCGCACACCACCACATCCGCCCCGCCCAGCTGGAGGGTGTGCAGGAGGTTGGCCGTTTCGGTGGTGACGTGCAGGCAGGCGGCCATGCGCAGCCCGGAAAGCGGGCGCTCCTTGGCGAACCGCTCGCGGATTTGGCGCATGACGGGCATTTCCTGTTCGGCCCATTCGATCCGCAGACGGCCGCCGTCCGCCAGTTTGGGGTTCTTGATGTCGAATTCGCGTTTCATGCAGGCTCCTTGAGTGCTGTCCTAACCCCCATCCCTCCTCAACCCCGTCCCCGTCCCCTCCCCTTCTCCTGGCTTACGCTAGGAGAAGGGGAGGGGTGAAGGGGAGGAGATGAGGCAGGGGATGGAGGGGAAGGGTCAGGTCAGAATTTTTTCCACCGTATTGTCTTTTCCGAACGCTTGCTCGTACCGCGCCAGAAATTCTGCGCGCGCATATTGATGGTTCTGCGTGCCCACTTCCTCGAGGCAATAGGTCGCCGCCAGCGCCCCCAGCCGGCCGCAGGTATCCCATGGGGCTTGGTGCGCCATTCCCTTCAGCAGGCCGCCGCGGAAGGCGTCGCCCACCCCGGTCGGATCGGCGATCCGCCGCGGCGGAACGACCGGAACCTCGAATTGCGAATTCCCAGCCTTGATCCGCGAACCTTTTTCCCCGAGGGTCACGATCACGGTCTCGATACCCGCTTCCAGCTCCGCCTCGCTGCGCCCGGTCTTCTTGGAGATCAGCCCGAACTCGTATTCGTTGCAGATCAGGATCCGGCAGGAGTCGATTCCCGCCGCGACGTCCGCGCCGTCCATCCGGGCGACCTGCTGGGAGGGGTCGTACATCAGCGGCAGGCCGAGCTCCCGGCATTCGCGGGCGTACTTCACCATCGCCGCCGGATCGTTGGGCGAGATCACCGCGAGGTCCGGCTTCGGCGAAACGTCCCGCAAGGTCAACTCCGCCGCGCGGCCCATCGCGCCGGGATAGAACGAAGCCAGCTGGCAGTTGGCCTTGTCGGTGGTGGCGAAGAACGATCCGGTGTAGCAATCGTCGTACTGCTTGGTCAGCGAGGTGTCCACCCCGGCCGCTTCCAGCGCGGCGCGGTATTCTCCGAAATCCATGCCTGCGGTCGCCATAAGCCGCGGCCGTTCGCCGAGCAGGGCCAGCGTGTAGGCAATGTTGCCGGCGGTCCCGCCGCGATGGCGGGCTAGGCCGTCGACCAGGAATGAGAGGCTGAGCGAATCCAGCTTCTCGGGTAGGATCTGCTCGCGGAACAAGCCCGGGAAGGTCATCAGGCAGTCGAAGGCGACCGATCCGGTGAGGACGATGTTCATGTTCTGCTCCCGCGCAAAAAGCGCTCCCTTCGCGAGAGCGCCGCGGGAGTATGGTAACATGCGCAGGCGGCTTTGTCAAAATCGGAGGGTCAATTTCTCGTCGGAGAGGGACAAGGGAATGTATCGGAAGCCGATCAAGCCCCGGCCGCCTCTCTCTGTTCCAAGCCGTCCTGAACCCTG
This sequence comes from Anaerolineales bacterium, assembly GCA_016928575.1. Taxonomy (NCBI): domain Bacteria; kingdom Bacillati; phylum Chloroflexota; class Anaerolineae; order Anaerolineales; species Anaerolineales bacterium. Next base: position 48,488 of record JAFGKK010000024.1, on the reverse strand, counting down.
AAAAGGCGAAGGAGTGCGTCGAAATTCCTATTCCGTGATGGATCATCAGTGCCGCCCTCAGCCCGGCCTTCTTTCAGCATACCCCTGCTTCCCCCGGCGAAAACCATGCCGAGGGCGGGCGCGAGGGCAGGTGCTGGGAGAAGGCGGCCGAACCTGTCCCGGAGCGAAGCGACGGGAGGCCGGTTGAGGGGCGGAAGGAGGATTTCTCCCCCGCGGATGCCGGACGAGTGAAGTACACTACGAGATGAAAATGACGCGCCGATTTCCGTTTTTATTTCCACTCCTCCTCGCGCTTTCCGCATGTGCGCTTCCGCGCGCGGAGATTCCGCATGCGGCGACTGCGGCCGGGCCGACCTTGACCGCGACCGCCGTCCCCTCACCGACGGTCGCGCCGAGCGCCACGCCGTCCTTGAATGAAAGCCTCCTGCTCGGAGACCGCGCCCTGCTCAACGGGGATTGGGCCGCCGCGGCGGCGCACTACCAGGCGGCGCTGGCCGCCGGAGCGGAGCCGGAACGCGCGGCGTTTTTCCTGGCGCGCACGATGTACCATGCCGCGGATCTCGCCGGCGCGCGTTCGATGCTGGAGAGCCTGATCGGCGGATATCCGGCGGGCGCCTTCGCCGGGCGCGCCCAATTGCTCCTCGGCGAGGTCGCCGCTTCGCAGGCGGATTGGGCCGCCTCGGTCGCCGCGTATCAGAATTTTCTCCTGCTTGCCCCGGGGTTGTTGAACGATTTCGTCCAGGAGCGGGTCGGCGATTCTTCGCTCGCCGGCGGGTGGACCGATCAGGCGGTCCAGGCGTATGCCGCCGCGGCGGACGCCTCCAATCCGGCCAACCGGCTGCGGCTCTTGGAGAAGGAGGCCGACGCGCTCTCGGGCGCGAAACAGGCCGAAGCGGCGATCCCCATTTACGAGGAAGTGCTGGCCGGGGTGACCAGCACCTACGCCAAGGCGCGGCTGCAGCGCAAGATCGGCGGCGCGCTGATCGCCCTCGGGCGGGCGGAGGAGGGTTACGCCCGCTACGAGGCGGCGCTCGAGTACCCCGCGGCGTACGACGCCTTCCTGTGCCTTTCGGAATTGATCTACGCCGGACGCTCCGTCGACAACCTGATCCGCGGGATCGTGGATTATTACGCGGGCGTGCACGACACGGCGCTGGTTGTCCTGACCGACTACCTCGCGGCGGATCCCGCCGAACCGGCCAAGGCGCTCTACTTCCGCGGCCTGGCCGCCCGCGCTCTCGACCGGCCCGGGGAGGCGGCGGCGGATTTCGAGGCCGCGGCGGCGCTCGGTCTTGAAACCGGCTTTTGGGATTCGGCGCTGTTCGAGCTGGCGTATACCCGCTGGGCTTGGCTCGACGATACCGCCGGCGCGGTTTCGATTCTCGCCGGCTTGGCGGATGCGATACCGGCTCACCCACGCTCCCCGGAAGCGCTGTATACCGCCGCGCGGATCGCCGAGCGCGGTGGGGAACTGACCCTGGCCGCGCAACTCTGGACCCGCATGGCGCAGGATTACCCGGCCGATTCCGGCGCCGCGGAGGCGCGGCATCTGGCGGGCATTGCCCTCTACCGGCTCGGGGACTACGCGGGCGCGGAAGCCGCGTGGGCGGCGGGCGCTTCCTCCGGCGACGGCTGGACCCGCTCCCGGGCGCTGTTCTGGACGTCCAAGGCGCGCGGGATGCGCGGGGATCCGGAGGGCTCGCGGTCCGCGCTGGAGCAGGCCGCAGCCGCCTCGCCGACCGATTACTATTCCGAACGGGCGGCCGACATCCTGGCCGGAAACCGCGCCTTCTCCCGCAGCTTCGAGATCAACCTGGCGTTCGACCTCGACGCCGAATACCTGCAGGCGGAAGCCTGGGTCCAGTCGGTGTTCGCGTCGGATCAACCGATCGAACAACGGTACGCGGGGGTGAAGAACGATCCCCGCCTGGCGCGCGGCGGCGTGTTATGGGACATCGGTCTGTACGACGAGGCGCGGGCGGAGTTCGATGGTTTGTGGTTTTCGGCCGCGAACGATCCGGCCGGTTCGCTCTACCTCAGCCGCCGCTTCGAGGCGATCGGCTACTATCCGGGCGCGACCCAGGCCGCGCGCCAGGTGCTTGACGCCGCCGGATTGAACGACGCGCAGACTCTCGCCGCGCCGGCCTACTTCAACCACGTCCGCTTCGGCCCCTACTTCATGGATCTGATCGTCCCCCAGGCGGCGCGTTTCTCGCTCCACCCGCTGCTGCTCTTCGGACTGGTTCGCCAGGAATCGCTCTTCGGGATCTCCGCCGCCTCGGCCGCGAACGCCCACGGGCTGATGCAGTTGATCCCCTCGACCGCCGAGGCGGTCGCCGCCGAGCTTGGGATGGCCGGCCTGACCGTCGGCGACCTCTACCGGCCGGTGATCAACGTCCAGCTCGGGGCGGCCTATCTCGCAGCCCAGCGGGATTCCTTCGGCGGCAGCCTGTTCCAGGCGCTTGCCGCCTACAACGCCGGACCGGGCAGTGCATCCTTTTGGCGCGACCTCGCCGGAGGCGACGACGATCTTTTCGTCGAAGTGATCCGCTATGACGAGACGAGGAATTACGTGCGGCGGGTGTATGAGAATTACGTCATCTATTCCGATCTGTACCAGGCGGGGTAAGGGTTTATTTCGCAAGGGGTGTTTTTAGCGGAGATCCATTTTTTCCATTCGAATTTGGGACGGGGTTGGCTATAAAGCAAGCGAACTGCTCGATGGGTTAATTCCATGCAGTCGTTTGTTCGTCATTCCCGCGTGGTCTTGGCGGGAATCCAGGATCTTGGCCACTAGATGACCTTAACGGGCCTCTCGCTCCAAGGTTGTTCCGGTTCCCCATCACCGGGAACCTTAATATTCCAGGGAAGCAAGCGCAGGCACCTGCCACGGGATTAGCCCGGGATGACGATCCCGAGACGGCGTGACGTTCTTTCCGGACAGTCCCATGACGGATTCTATCGCCCCGGAATATTCTTGGTCCAGAGCGGCCAACCTGACCTACGCTACGGATAATCCCCCGGGTTCTTTAATTTCTCGCGGAAGGCGATCCGAAATTTCCGCACTTTCGGATTGATCGTCAGCGCGCAGTACATCTGGTGCGGGTTGGTTTTAAAGTAATTTTGGTGGTAATCCTCGGCTGGGTAGAAAGCCGTGAACGGAACGATCTCGGTCACAATCGGCAGGGGCCACAGCCGCTCCTCCTCGATCCTCCGTTTCACCTCTTCGGCCGCCCGCTTCTGTGCCTCGTCGTGGTAGAAAACCGCCGAGCGGTACTGCGTTCCGACGTCCGCGCCCTGGCGGTTGGGCGTGGTCGGATCGTGCGTGTGCCAGAAGATGTCGAGCAGGTCGGTGTAGGAGACGACCGCCGGGTCGAAGGTGATCTGCACCGCTTCGGCATGCCCGGTCGTCCCGGTGCAAACCTCCTCGTAGGTGGGATCGGCTTTTTCCCCGCCGGCGTATCCGGATGCGACCCGTTCCACTCCGCGCACGTCCTGGAACACCGCTTCCACGCACCAGAAGCAGCCGGCGGCGAAGGTGGCGGTTTCGAGTTTGTCGATCATTGAGGCCTCATTTTTCATCCGGCGCGTACATTTAGAACGACGGTAATGCCGGCGTTATCCACGGAGGACACGGAGATCCACGGAATGAAAATCCGTGCCGCTCCGTATTCTCCGTGGATTTTCTATGTAGTGTTTCATTTTTTCTCGATCGCGGTCTACAGCGAATAATACAGAATCCGATGCGCTTTCGCCGCCGCGGGGAACAGTCCGGCCAGCTTGAACATCAGAAAATTGGCCGCCCCCAGTTTACGGATATCTTCCGATTGCATGAAGGTCCATTCTTCCTTCAGGCGGATCCCGGGCGCCCACGTTTCGATCCATTTCGGATCGTCGATCCCCCAACGGACCGTGGCGCCGGTCGTCTTCAGCACGTCGGCGCGCTTGATGTTCCGAGCCGTCAGCGTGCTGAAGGCGTCGAAGGCGATTTCGCATCCCGCAAACGCGTCCCGCAACCGGAGCAAGAGTTCCTTCACCTTTTCCTCGGCGAGATACATCAGTAAACCTTCGGCGACGATGAACGCCGGTTTGCCGCGGGGGATTTCCTTCAGCCAGCGGAAATCGGTGACGGACGAGGCGATCATGCGGTAGCGGGGTGATTCGGCGAAGAGCTTCCGGCGCAGTGCGATCACGTCCGGGAGGTCGAGGTCGAACCAGCGGACGGAGCCGTTGTCGACGCGGGCATGGCGCGTATCCAGCCCGCAGCCGAGGTGCAGCACGATTCCGTCCGGCGCGCGGGAAAGGAACCCGCGGACGTAATGGTCCAGGCGCTTGGCCCGCATGAAGACGGTCAGACGCGTCCCGGGTTTGAGCTTCAGGCGCGAGAAATCGTAATCGATCCGCTCCACGACCCTCCACGCCTCGGCGTCGGAGAACGCCCCCTTCGGCGCCGCGAGGGTTTTGCAGTAGAGCGTGATCATCAGCGTTTCCTGCTCGGCGGTGAGACGGACCTTTTCTTTCGGATCGGGCATGATGCGCTCCTTGCCGTTTGGGCTTCCCGCTTCCTGTGCTTCCCCAGCACTCCCGCCCCCTCTCCCGATTTGGGGCGGGAGAGGGGGCGGCACTCTGCCAACGGGACCTGTCCTCCAATGGCGCGCAGACGGTTTTTGACCGACAGAGCGCTTACGTGAGGGGGGCAGGGAGGTCAGGGTTTCTCCAGAAGATAGTCATTCCGGCGCCGAGCTCCCCGTTCGGGCGGCGGGTGAATCCGTAGCGTTCGTAAAACTCCTCCTTGCCCTTGGCGGCCATCAATCCGACGACCGCGTTGTGCGCGGCGGTGCGGCGGATGTATTCCATGGCGCGCTCCATCAGCCGTGCGCCGATTCCCTCGCCCTGGCGGTCCGGCGCGACGATCACATCCTGGATGTAGAAGGTCAATCCGCCGTCGCCGATGATGCGCGCCATGCCGATCATTCTTCCCTGCGAGCGGGCGCAGACGCAGTAGAGCGAGTTGCGAAGCGAGGGCGCGATCGCGGCCGGATCCGGGTTCCGCCATCCGACCAGGGCTCGCAGGGCAGCGTATTCCGCGGGGCTGGGGGATTCTTCGGACAGGGTGATCTCTTCCATGGCGTTCCCGGCGCAGGTCGGCCTCAGGCTTTCTTCACACCGGTGACATTTCCCTCGGCGTCGGTGACGAACGTACCTTTGCTCAAGTCGAGCAGGACAAGCGTGTTGCCCCACGGGTCGCGGACCACCGCGGCGCGGCCGACGGGGATGTCGAAGGGCGGCATGGCGATCGAGCCTCCCGTGGCGGCGAATGAATCGGCGGCCCGGTCCGCGGAATCCACCCGCCAATCCAGCGCCTCGTCCGGTCCGCGCGTGAAGAGCAAAAGCTCGCAATCGGAATCCGGAAGGCGCAGGGCGGCCGAGTCCTCGGTGCGCCAGAGGAGCTGGCGCCCGAGCCGGTCGCGGTAGAAAGAAAGTCCGGATTCCAGATCCGGCACGGGCAGGCGGACGCAATCCGGTTTCTGCAGTAGAGGCTTCATGGAGATGATTTTCCTGGAAGGATGTCAGGATTGTAGCACGACGCCAAGGAAAGAACGACCAAACACCACCCGGGAAATGGAACGAACGATGTCATTGCGAAGAGCGGCGGGGGCGGCGACGTTCCGCCCCGCCGCGAAGAAGCGACCCAGTTCTTCTGGAAAAAGGGAACTGCTTCGCCGCCCCGGAGATTTCAGCGCCGCCCCTGGCAAGGACTAAATCCCAACTTTTCCATTCCGACGGCCCGTGCGTCATCCTCCCGCGCCGACGGCTTTCGCCGCGCGTTCCACGCTGTCGGACGGGCTGACCGAGATTTGAATATCCGCCAGGTTGCCGTGCTCGTCGATGACGAAATGGCTGCGGATGATCCCCAGCCCGCTCCAAGCGCCGTAGGATTCGGCGACGCGGTGATCCGCGTCCGTCAGGAGCGAAAAGGGCAGGTTGTGTTTTTCCCTGAACGCCCGGTGGGATTCGGGGCCGTCCGGGCTTACGCCCAGCACGACGGCGTTTTGTTCCTCGATCCGGGGAAATTGGTCTCGGAATCCGCAAGCCTGGGCGGTGCAACCAGGGGTGTCGTCTTTCGGGTAGAAGTAGAGGATGACGCGCCGGCCGCGGAATTCCGACAGTCTGACAGCCCGGCCGGAATCGCCGGGGAGTACAAAATCCGGGGCCGGATCGCCGATAGATAGTTTTCTGGCATTCATGGCGGCCTCCTTGGATGAGTTCGCTCTGGCATCCCGTTCCCCATGTCTGCGTACCGGATCCGGCGGATTAAGACGCGAGTCTGGGGTAAGCGGGAGCTGGTTCTTTTTCAACCCATTAAAAATATACATTAAAGCAAAGCCGTTTATTCGGAGGGTCGTGTCCATAATTCGCAAATAGCCGGAATTTCTTCCGGCAAGAAAGCCGGACTCATCGATAATTAATTCTGCGCGTTCGTTACCCGTACCTCCGGCTTTCCGGGATTCGCAAATGCGGACCTGACAGGTGCGGACCTGACAGGTCGACACCTGTCAGGTCCGCACCTGTCAGGTCCGCCGCGGTTCGGCTAGGCCGGCCGGTACGGCGCCAGGTTGTCGATGTCGCCGACGAATTGCGGCAGGTCGGTGTGCCCGAGCGCCTGGCGGATGGCCAGGTTTTCTCCGTTGTGGTACCAGTAATGGTAGATCACGCGCTGCAAGAGGTTGCCGATGGAATAGCGCCCGAAATCCTCTCCCCGGTCGAGGATTGTCGTCATGTCGCCTTCGACGAGCGAATTCAGCCAAGGGTCGACCGCGGCGGTGACGGCGTTCCAGGCGTTCTGTACCTCCGCCAGGCCGGGAGCGCAGGCGGGGGCGCCGTAAGCGTAGGCGATGTTGACGTCCGGAAGCAGGATCCGCTTTTGGCCTCCGTACAAAAAGCAGAGCTGCTCCTGCCAGGCCAGGTGCCCGACGTTCCAGCTGATGCAGTTCAAGGGGGGCAGGCGGCGCGCGGCGTCGGCCTCCGAGAGGCTCTCCAGCCCGCGCTGGAATTCGTTGCGGGTAAACCGAAGTTGATCGATTAATGGGTGGGTCATCGTATCCTTTCCGGTGGAACGGCGAGAAACAGTCCGCGTTTCCGCGCCGACTTGCGGGATTTCAGACAGGCGGCGGACGGACCATCGGATTATAGGCCATTCTTGCGGAGTCGGAATGGATGAGGAAGCGCATCGGAGGCGGGCACGCACTTTCCCGATGATCCGCAGACGGACGCATCCCCCCGGTTTCTCCTCGGCCGTTCCCGTTTTTCAGGCGAATGGGACTTTTTACTCTCCCCATTCGTACTAAGGGGGTGGGTCGGAAATGAAGAATAAGACTAACGTAACGAAAAGAGATTATCTTTGTCGTATCGTTTCGAATTATTATGGTCATAGTTAATTACTGGGAGGCAACGCCCGACGGGTTGAACCGATGCAACGAGCAGACGATAACCGCAGGCTCCTGTTTCTGGCGACCGCGATGCTGGCGCTGGGTTGTACGATGCTGGCCGGGTCGGTGCCGGGTGCCTTGAAGCAGGAGGCCATCCGGGATCTCAATGCCTTTCAACCCCCGTCGAGCACCCCCTTTTTGCCCGCCCGCGGCGAGCCGAGTCCGACCGCCTTTTTCCTCACCGGGCTTCCCCCGGCGGATTCGCCCGCGGCCGCGCTGACGATCGTTTTCACCCTGACCGGGACCGATACGCCGACCCCGACTCTGACCCTGACCATCCTTCCATCCGCCACACTCACCGCGGAGCCTGTGGCTTACCTCTCGCCGACGATCACCAAATCCAAACCGCCCGCGGCCCATCCCAGCCCCACATCCAAGCCGCAGGTGAAGATCACCCTGACGGGCACTCCCACTCCGCTGCCGACTCCGACGGCGACGCCTCAACCGACCCAGACGCCCACGCTGACCGAGAACCCGCGCAGCCCCACTCCGAGCGTAACTCTCACCGGCAGTGAAACCGCCGCGCCGACCGGCACGGAAACCGCGACGCCCACCGTCACCCCCACCGCAACCGCGACTCCGAGCATTACCCCCACGCCGACGGTCACCCAAACCCCTCCGCCCTCTCCGACGCGCACAGCCGGACCGACCGCCGCGGGATGCGCCACCTTCAACTTCGAGTGGGAGGAGCAGGTGGCGGTGATGATCAACGAGGAGCGCGCGGAATACGGCCAGTACGCGCTCCGACTCGACGACCGGTTGACCAACTCCGCCCGCGCCCACAGCGTGGACATGGTGGTCAATAGATTTATGTCGCACACCGGATCCGACGGCTCCACCCCGCAGGAGCGGGAACGCCGGGCCGGCTACTACGGCCGCTACTGGGGGGAGATCATCGGCGGCGGCACCCCGACCATCGCGGTCAATTGGTGGATGAACGAGCCGGGCCACCGCGACATGGTCCTGGGGACGAATTGGCCGTACGTGGACTACGGAGTCGGATACGCCTATTGCCCCGGCCAGGGTTGGTTCACCGTGGATTTCGGCGCGCCGTAATCAGAATTTTCCCACAAGATGTATTTTTTATTTGTCCGACGGATGGATCGTCGAGCGATTCGCAGGCTCTCCTTCCGTAGTACTAAAGTAAATTTTCGGCCGACCCGTCCGCCGACCGGTACTTCCGGTTTGACCCATTCGTCCCGCCGGCGTCGTCCATTCCGGAAAAACAAGACGAACGTAAGGGAAAGAAAGTATCTTCGTCGTCCGGTTTCGGATTACGATATTCATGCCCGTCGGGGAGGCCGTTGGCCTCCCCCCGCGAGGAAAAAGTGCTCACGCCGAAACGGATCCTGTGGTGGCTGTGGTTTATCCCCCTGATGGCGGCGACGGGATGCTCCTTCGCCGCGGAAACGCTTTCCGGCGGTTACCGGAATGCCTCCATCCAGGACCAGAACGCTTTCCTCCCGCCCTCCAACACCCCTTTCCTGCCCGATTTCTACACCCGCACCGCGACTCTGCTTCCCTCGGCGACCGCGTTCCCGACCGTCGCGGTCACCCACACGCCGACCTTCACCGTGGTCGAGATCCTGACCGCGACGGACCGGCCCACCGCCACGCTGACGGTCGTCATCCTGCCGTCGGTGACTCGGACCTCCAAACCGGCCGGCGGCAATCCGTCCGGCAAGCAGAGCACTCCCAAGCCGTATCCGACCGTCACCCCGTATCCGACCTCCAAGCCGAAAGCAACCTCCGGCCCATCGCCGACGGAAACGCCCACGGTCACGCCCATCACGCCGAGCGCCACTCCGACCGAGACTCTCTCCCCGACGGTGACGCCGACCCTTTCCGGGAGCGAGACGGCAACGCCGACCTTCACCGAAACGCCGACGCCGACCCAATCGCCGACTCCCACGGCTTCTCCCACCCAAACCCCGACCAGCGCCGCCACGCCCGAGCCCACCAATCCGTTCCCGGGTTGCACCTATTCCCTGAACGTGGATTTCGAAAACCAGATCTACGCGCGGATTAATCAGGCGCGCGCCGACGCGGGATTGTGGTCGCTCTCGTGGTACGGTCCTTTGGCCGAGGGGGCCCGGTATCACAGCATCGACATGGGCTGCAACCGGTATTTCGCCCATACCGGCGGGGTGTACGAGAACATCCTGGCAGGCTACAACACCGTCGAGGAGGCCTGGAATTGGTGGTGGAACAGCAAGCCGCACCACGACAACATCCTCGGACGGTATTACTACAAATGCGGCGTCGGGTACGCCTGGGTGGTGGGTTCGCCCTACCGGTATTATTGGACGATCCAGTTCAGCCGATGAAAAATCCCCGCTGCGGCGGGGTTTTTTTCGGAAGCGGATCAGGGGATGGATTCGGCGATCCGGATCAAATCCTTCCGCGGGAGAGTCGGCGAGCAGAGAATGTACGTTGTGTCTCCCATGCTCCAATACAAAGCCAGGCCGGTCGGCGCTTCGGCGTCCCATTCTTTTGCATCGGCGTTCCACATCCCCCGGACCAGCGCGGCGTCCCGGCCGTGGATCCGGACCGTCTCGAGCTCGTCCGATCCGGCGATCCATCCCCGGCCGGATTGGACGATGGTGAGTTCGAGCAGGTCGTTAAGGTTGACGCCGTGCCAGGTGATCGTCGCGGGCGTGCAGTCGGCGGAAAACCGCAGGATCCGGACGCCGCTGTCGCGGACGTAGCCCGCCGGAACCCAAGCCGGCAGGTGAATCGCAAACGGCAATTCGGCCTGTGCCTGTTCCAGACTCATGATTTCATCGGGGACGACGGCCGGGTTGTCCCCTCCCGGGTAGTCCGCGGTTTGGATAAAGGCGACTCCGCCGATGTCGCGGAGAAGTGCAAGTCCGGCGGCGCGCGCGGCGGGCGAGGCAAGCAGGGTCAACCCCAGGGCGGCGCACACGAAGAACGCGGCCAGCGCGGCGCGGGCTGTGGAACCGAGCCCCGTCTTCGGCGCCGGCCGGCTGATTCTCCGAAAGAGCTCCTCGGCAAATTCCGGGCGGGGGGATTTGCGACAGCGGGCGAGAAATTCCTCGTTCATGGGTTTTCCTCCCATCGGCTGCGCAGGGCGTTCAGGGTGCGGAACAAAATCACTCCGACGTTCGATTCGCCCAGCCCGGTGAGATCTGCGATGGCGCGGTTGGTAAGGCCGGCGCCGTATTTCAAAGCCACCAGCTCCCGCTCGCGGTCTGCAAGCCGGGCCAGGAGAACCGACAGGCGGGAGAAATCATCCCTCCGTTCGGCCAGGTCCTCCGGGGTTTCCTCCCCGGCCGTACAGGCGAGCGGTTCGACCGGCGCCTCGACCTTGTGCGTGCGGTAATGGTCGATCGCGACCCGCCGGGCGATGGTGAACAGCCAGGTGGAGAAGGCGGCAAGGTCGCGGGCGTAACTGCCGCGCCTGCGCCAAGCCTTCTCGAAGGTTTCGGACGTCAAATCCTCCGCCAACGGGCCGTCCCCGACGCGGTAGCGGAAGAAGTTGTAGATCCGCGGGAGCTCGGCGCGGTACGACGCCTCGAAATCCTCTTCGGCGGCTTTCGTCCGGGGCCATGGAAGGATGCGCGGTCTGGTCATCATCGATCCATTATACGGAGGAGGGGTCGAAGTATTACAGGAAGTCCGGATACGAGCGCCGGGGGAGGCTGTCTCAGTCAGACCAGGTAATGCGGTACTCCGTCTGGCTGTTCTCTGTTTCCACGGCCGGTTCGCGGTCGGTCCACTCCCCGTGCAGGCCGGCCTCGCGCGCGGCGAGTTCGAAGTGGCACATGGCGATTCCGATGTCGATCCGCTGCAGGTCCGCCACGCCCAGCGCTTTCTGCAAGAAGCCTTTGTGGTAACCCCGAGTCCGTCGCAGGTAGAAATGCCAGCCGCCGTCCGTGCGGAGGATCCGCCAGGGCTGCTTGTTCGAGGCGGACGGAGCGAGGCGGACCGTCTCCAGCGCCTCGGCGTACGGGCCGGCCGCTTCGCGGGGAAGCGGCACGGAAAACGAATCCTGAAAGAACAACATGCCCCAGGGCAGCCGCGTATCGGAGCCGGCCGCCCGGCGGATGACGCCGCGTTTCGCGCGCTCCGGATCGGCGATCCGCCCCAGGGCAACCGCCGCCGGAAGCTCCTCGTCCGGCGCGAGGCCGATTTTCCGCGCGAAGCCGCTCCGGGTGAAGGTTCCGCCGAGCCAGCAGGATCCCAATTCCAAATCGGTGCCCAAAAGCACGAGCTCTTCCAGGCGGTATCCGCAGTCTTCCAGGGATGTTTGCGAGCGGGGCGCGGCGCCGATCAGGAAGCCGGCCGCGCCGCGGATGAATCCGTAGGTGCCGAGTTCCTTCAGCGCGGCTTGATCCTCGTCGGATTCCGCGACCAGGCGGAACCGCAGAGGGCTTCCAAGGGGGCCGGAGCGCATCCCGGCCGCGGCCGCCTCTAAAGTTCGCCGGTCCTCGATCTCAATCGGCTCCGGCGCGAACGTGCGGCAGGAAAACCGTCGGCGGATTAATTCCGTTACAGGATGGCGATAGATCATGGGCCGAGGATACCACAGGATTTCATGGAAAAGAGGGATGGGCGACGAAGGGGCTTCCTCGGATGAAAGAATTTCTCCTGTGTCATTGCGAGGAGGCTCCGCCGGCGGTGTTCGGCGGAGCCGACGAAGCAATCTCCTCGGCCTTGGGAATAAGCCCTCGCAGGGATTTTTTTCCCGTCGGCTCGGCAACGACGAAGGAACCCGTTGTGCGCAGGGGATTGCTTCGTCGCCCGGAACGGAGAAAGGCGCCCTGTTCCGGGCTTCCTCGCAATGACAAGGACGGGTGTTCCCCCTTGCTGTGTTTCTGCGTCGATGATCCAGGGGCGGAGAAGCACTCTCAACAGCCTTTGATATTCGTTTGCGCAGGGGATTGCTTCGTCGCCCGGAACGGAGAAAGGCGCTCCGTTCCGGGCTTCCTCGCAATGACAAGGACGGGTCTGCCCCCGGCTGTATTTCTGCGTCAGGCATCCCCCGCAGGGGGATGCCCCGCTACAATTCCTTCTCCATCCGAATGTGCGGAATGGTGACGGCGGTGAACACCTTCCCCAAGGCGCGGTACCCCAGGCGCTCGTAGAATCCGCGGGCAAACAGGCGTGCGCACAGCGTCACCTTGGAAAGCTTGCGTTCGCGGGCGGTGCGCTCCGCACGCTCCATCAATCCGGCGCCGATCCTCCGGCCGCGGCAGGCCGGGTCCACCGCCATCTGGCGCAGGTCGGCCGTTCCGCCGCCGGGGAAGGCGAGCAGGACGCAGCCGACCACCCGGCCGCCGTCGTCCGCCGCCACCCAATGGATTTGCGAATCCTCCCCGCGCACGTCGTCTTCCGAAAGGACCAGACCGAGGGGCAGGCGCAAGACGCGGTTGCGCAGGTCCTTTTCGGAGGCGTATTCCGGATCGGCGGTGGTGATTTGTTTGTAGGTGATCATGGCTTGCCGTCCGGGCCGCGCGGGTCATAAGAACCGGTGGGCGAGCGTCGCTGTGGAAACGTCGACCGCCAATAGGGTTCCGTCCGCCACAAACCAGATGGTCGTTCCGTGCCAGGTCAGGATCTCCGGCCCGAAGTAGGAATCGCCGTCGATCGGCAGGGCCAGGACTGCGTGATCCGAAACGGTTCCGGTTTGCGGATCGATGGCGTCGAAGGTGATCCGGCTCGGATCCGCTTGGAAGAGAAACAGCCGGATCCGGCCGTCGACCATCCGCCAACTCCAGATCGACGCGTCTTGGTCGACGTGGCGGTAGACGGCTTCCGGCGGATCGGCGGGATTGCCGCCGGGGATCGGATATTCCCACAGCGTTTCCCCGCGCAGCGGATCCACGCCGCGCAAGCCGAATTGGGTTGTCCCGCGAGTGCGCTTGGTGCGCAGGACCAGCACGCCCCGCTCGAGCGCCAGCGGCGCCAAGTGATAATCACCGCCCGTGGAAACCACCCGAAGTCCGCCGTCGGATTTGCCGACGGACCAGAGCGTGTCCTGGTAGGCGAAAAACAGAGTCTCCGTCGTCATCAGCACGGCGAAATCCCGCGAGGGCGAAAATCCCTCTTCGCTGATGGTTTGCCAAAGCAGGGTTCCCGAAGCGGCGTCCCGGCATTCGATGCATCCGGGGTGCCATCCGTAAAGCAGGTACACCGAGCGCTCGGAGGACCGGACGGAAGGGGATGGATCCAGGAGGAACGGCGAAATGGAATCCAGGGGCGAGCTCACGAGGCCGTCTGAGCGGCGGCATTCGGGCGTGATCTGGTTCAGCACGGAGCCGTCCGCAAGGTCGAGGAACACCAGGCGGGAAGCGCCGCCGACTTTATCGATCACCCACAATCCGCCGTCGGCGAGGGTGAAGCCTTTGGTATAGCCGTCCATCCAGCGGCTCCAGGCGGAGGCGCCGGTTTCGGCGTCGAAAACTTGGAGATTGTAATCCGCGGTCAGAACGATCACACGGCTGTGGGTGGCGCTCAGGCATTCATCGCAATATCCGAGTTGGTCGGAAAGGCCCGCCTGCCACAGTTCGGCGCCGTCCGCGGCGCGGTAGGCATACAGCTTGGTTCCTTCGACCGTGAAGAATTTTCCGTCGCCGGCCGCGATCCGGTCGACATCGGAAATCTCGTCAAATGGCTTACCGCGCCAGATCACCTTGCCCCGGGCCGGATTCAACCGGGTGAACAAGTATGTTTCCGCGGTGGAATCATAGACTAGGGAGATGAACTCCGGCTCGCCGGGCGTGTCGGTGGAAAGCACGGCGGTCGGTCCGCTGATCCGCAGGGCTAGGCCGGATTCGGAGGCCCGCCGGGCGATCAGGACCGCCGCCAGCGCGACCGCCAAACCGGCGACGGACAATCCCAGAACCCACATTCCCCGGGCGAACACCGTGGAGGGATTCGACTCGGCGGAGCGCGTTGCGGGTTGGAACCGGCTGGAAACCCGGGAGGATTCGGTCCTTACCTTGGCCGGTCCCTCGGTTTGCAAGGGCCTCTCCACCGTCGCATGACAGAACGGACAGCGGACGGAGATCTCTCCGGGCCCGAAAACCATCGACCCGCCGCAGGAGGGACAGACGGATTTTGACGGCTGAGATTCAGGCATAGACCGTCTCCTGATGGATTAAAAGAAAATCATAGCACGTTGGGTTGCGGCGCGCGGCGTTTCCCCGTCTCCCGCGGACCGACTGCTGCGGTGCTCGGAGGGACGGTCCCCGGGACGGATTTGCAGCGTCGCCGGCGAAGGATCGGTTTCCAGGGAAGGTAGAAACCGGTGAAGGTGACCCCGGCCTGCGCGGCGAGCGATCGGGCTTGCGTTTCAATTCCGCGCCAACGTCAGCCGTCGCGGGCGAACCGCGCGCCCCGCTCGGCCAAATCGGGATCGCGCCGTCCGATCGCGGCGAGCGCGCCCTGCCGGTTCCCGGCCTCGGTATGGATCGCCTCCATCCCGGAAAAGGGGAACCCCAAGGGTTCGGACAACCCTTAGGGTTCCGAATTCCGTAACATTTCTTCGCCCCAAACAGCGCGTCGGCCGGAAGAATTCCCGTCGTCCGGCGCCGGGTTATACATTCATCCGCGGCAGGGAGGAATCCGGCGGAGGCGGAGGAGTTCCCTTGTCCGTGCGGAAGAGCGCGCCGCCGATCAGACCGCCGATTAGGCAGAAAATCACTTCGACTCCGCAACTGCATCCGAAGCGGTATTCCGTATTGATCTCCATCGGGATGCTGATGTTCGAATCGGGCGGAACAAAGGATTGGACCCGGTTCATCAACTCGGCGGTGTTGAACAGGCCGAGCATGCTTAAGGCCAAGCTGGCCGCGGTGGCCAGCAGGCCGATCAGCAGACCGATGATCACGCCCTGGCCGAGGGTCAACGAGCCGGGGAAGGTCATCCGCCGGTAAAGCCACACGGCGAAGATCGCGCTGGCCCAATACGGCGCGCAACAGAAACAGACGGTGAAATTCAGGAACGACACATTGGAAAAAACCACGCTGATTGCCGCGCCGATCACACTCACAAGGATCAAATTCTTGATGTTCATCGGTTCGCTCCTCTGCGCAAGTGGCGGATGGTATCTGCTTTTTCGGTCGGTTGGATCCGCCCGGGCGGCTGCTCCGGTCCTTTCCGCATCTGCCGCGTCGGAGGAGCGGGCCGGGCGGGATTTCACATCCACGTAAATTCCAGAATTCCCTCCTGCGGCAGGCGGACGTCCCGGGCCAGGGGTTCGACGGCTCCCCGGTATCCTTCCTTGTAGTAGGTGCACCCGGCGTCCAGCCACGCGTTGCTCTCGCAGGCGACTCCGGTGAAGGTGACCGTCCACACGCCGCCTTTGTACGGTTGGAAAGAGTAGAATTCCCCATTCGCGTCCGTCACCACCGGGTTGCCGGGTTCGGCCGGAGCCGCACGGCGGGAAACGGTAAACCCGATCCCGAGCATGGGCGTGCCGGCGGAATCGAGCACCCTTCCGCGGATGACGCCGGCATCGGAAGGCTCGACGATCGGCGCGTGGAGCAATTCCTCGTCCCGGCGCAGCAGTTTTCCGAACACCCAGCCCTCCAGGTTGTTCGCCGTTTGAACGAGGAACCATTCGCTGCCCGGGGCGCGGCCGAGCAGCTGCACCTTGGTTCCCGGCGGCAGGATTTTCAGGATCAGGAACAGGTATCCGGGGCCGGCCCGCAGGTTGGCGGCGTCGGTCGAAGCGATGGCGATTTCGAAGGGGAGGAACGGCGTCGCCGTGGGCGTGTCGGTCGGGGTGAAGGTCGGAGTGACGGTGGGGGGCGGCCGCTCGGTGGCGGTCGCCGCTGGCGGTAGAGTCGCCGTTGGCGCCGCCGTCGGGGATGCGCCCGGCGCCAGAGTGCAGGCCGCGAGGCTTCCTCCGATGACGATCGCAATGCTCAGCGTGGTCCGATTCATGGCCTTCTCCCGGCGGCGGCTGATATATATTATAAAGTGAGATGATGAAAGCGTCCGGGAGGGCCTGTCCGGACGCGCACTCCCGGATCCTTTGGGAAGGAGAAGAAAAATCCCATGCATGGTTTCGGCCGGGTGGCGATGTTAAACCCCGAGGATCGGCAGCCGAAAGTCAGCCGCGCGCTGCTGCTGCGCGTGACGGCCTATGCGCGCCCGTATGCAAGGGCGATCGCCGGGATGCTGCTGCTGATCCTCTTCAACGCAGCCCTTTCGCTTGTCACCCCGCTCATCTTCCGCGAGATGATCGACCGGGTCCTGCCCGCCGGGGATCTTCCGCGGCTGGCGTGGCTCGCGCTGGGGCTGTTCCTGATCCCGGTCCTGCACGGCGCCGCGGGTGTCCTCCAGCGGCGGCTGAACGCCGGAGTCGGCGAGGGCGTGATCTACGACCTGCGGGTGGCGCTGTTCGACAAACTGCAGCGCCTCTCGCTGCGGTTCTTCACCAACACCAAAGTGGGCGAATTGATGAGCCGCCTGAACAGCGACGTGGTCGGCGCGCAGAATGCGATCGGCAACACCGTGGTGAACCTTGTCACCAACACTGTCCAGGCCGCGGCGCTGCTGGGGGTGATGCTGGCGCTCGAATGGCGGCTGACGCTGGTCAGCGTCTGCATCCTGCCGCTGTTCGTGCTGGTCTCCCGGCGGCTGAGCGGAAGCCTGCGGGAAGCGGCCCGGCGGCAGATGGACATGAACGCGCGGATGAACGCCCACATGAACGAGACCCTTAACATCAGCGGCGCGCTGCTGGTGAAGCTGTTCGGCCGCGCGCAGGACGAAGGGCGGCGCTTCCGCGACCGGGCGGCCCGGGTGCGCGACCTCGGGATCCGCCGCGCGCTGATCGGCGCGAGTTTCTTCGTCTTCGTCGGCCTCCTGGCAGCGGTCGGCACCGCGTTCGTCTACGGCTTCGGCGGCTACCTGGTCGTTCAAAAAGCCTTCACGGTCGGAACGATCGTGGCCTTCGGTTCCTACCTGAGCGGCCTGTACGGCGCACTGCAGGGATTGGCCAACGCGCCGGTGGAATTTTCCGCTTCGGTGGTGAGTTTCGAGCGCGTGTTCGAGGTGCTCGATCTGCCGCAGGACGTACCCGAAAAGCCGAACGCGCTCTGCCTCCGCGAAGTGAGGGGCGAGTTGGCGTTCGAAAACGTTTCTTTCCGGTATTCGGCGGACGAACGCGGACTGCTGGCCGACGTGAAGCGGTTCGGGATGGACGCCGTCACGGCGGTGATGTCGAAGGAGGAGGCGGAGCGGCCCGCGGCGGAGGAGGGCGCCCCGCCGGCGAGGGGATCGGCCCTCGAGGACGTGTCCTTCCGCGCCGCGCCCGGCCAGCTGGTCGCGCTGGTCGGGCCTTCCGGCGCGGGAAAAACCACGCTGACCTATCTCATCCCGCGCCTGTACGACCCGGCCGCGGGGCGGATCCTCCTCGACGGGCACGACCTCCGCGATCTGCGCCTGGATTCGCTTTCGGCGGCGGTGGGGATGGTGACCCAGGAGGCGTACCTCTTCCACGACACCATCCGCACCAATCTGACCTACGCCAAGACGGACGCATCGCAGGAGGAGATCGAGCAGGCGGCCCGGACCGCCAACATCCACGCCTATATCGCGGGGCTTCCGGACGGATACGACACGATCGTCGGAGAGCGCGGCTACCGGCTTTCGGGAGGCGAAAAACAGCGCATCGCGCTGGCCCGGGTGATTCTGAAGGATCCCCCAATCCTGGTCTTGGACGAGGCCACCAGCCACCTCGACAGCGAGTCCGAGGCGCTGATTCAGGAGGCGCTGGGGCGCGTCATGGCCGGGCGGACCAACATCGTCATCGCCCACCGCCTGAGCACGATCCTCTCGGCCGATACGATCCTGGTGATGGACCGCGGAAAGATCGTCGAGCGCGGCACGCACGGGCAACTGCTTGCGATCGACGGATTGTACGCGCGCCTGTACGAAACCCAGTTCCGGACCTGAGACGCCGCCGGACGGTTCCTCCGAAGGAGCCTTGGGGCCGCACGGCCGTCGGGGGTTTGGAAAGCCGGAGTCAGCCGGAAGCCCCGATGGCGGGCGGGCCGGAAAGATCCACCGGCGGGGTGTCCGCCATCGCCAACCAGGCGGCGTCGAGCGCCTGGAGGGCGGTGAGGTTGCGCCACGGCCATCCATGCTGCATCGACCAGGGGTCGTCGAAGTAGTTGTAGGCCCAGGTCAGATGCAGTCCGTCCGCCTGCAGGCCGTGCGAAGGCAGGGGCTGGACCGCCCGCCAAAAGTTCCACAGCGGAACGTCGTACTCGTACGCCAGCCGCCCCACCGCAGCGTTGATGCTCCAATTTCCTTCGTAATTGCTGGCTTTGGTGTAAAGGATCGGGACGGTCCCATTTTGGATCAGGGTCTCGATGATGATCCGCATCTGCGGCTCGAAACGCGGCGGGTTAAGGTAATCCATCGTCCCGATCGTGACCAAGGCGAAGCTGGGGCGGTTGATTCGCAATTCGCATCCCAGCGGAGTCTCGCCGGAAAGGCAGTACGCCGGATGCGCCCAGAGCGGAGAGAGCACTGACGATGTGGTGAAGCTGTCGTGCGCAGCGCGGCTGATCCGGCCGAAATATCCCCGGAAGTGTTCGATGGTTCGCTGCAGGTAGGCATACTCCCCCAGACGATAGTAGGAAGGGTGGGAGTCGAACACGCCCAGGAAGCGGGAAGGGATTCCTTCGCAATCGCCGATCACCGAAAAGGCGTTGGGGGTGTTGCCCAGGGATCGACCGTGCGCAAAGATCGCCCGCGCCCGGTCGCTGATGGCGGGGATGATCGGGTAGTCGTACCATGCCTGGGGGGCGGGGGTGAGAGTGGAGGTGGCGGTGGCGGTGGCGGACGGGGTCGGGCTGTCGGCGGGTGGGGAATTCCCGGGCCAATTGAAACGCGGCATGAACGGAGTCCGCGTCGCCGTGCCGCCGGGTTCGAGCGCGGGCGCGGGGGCGGTTTCGGCGGCCAACAACCTGCATCCGAGCGCGCACGCGGCGGCGGCTACAAGAATCCCCGCCCGCGCAACCCTGCCCCGCCGGGGCTGGCCCGGGGGATGCGCCGTCATCCGGCTGTGAATTCGACTGCAAGGGGTGACTTCCGCCATGCGCAAGGCGCCCGGTTCCTTCCCGGAAGAGTTTTCGGATGATACCGCGTCCTGCGGCCGGGCTTCAAGATGACCTGTTTCCCTCCCGCGGGCCGATGGCCGGACCGACCCATCCCGGATACAATTCGGGGTGGATGAGGTTCCTCAAGCCGTTTTTTCTTCCGCTGGCGGCCTTCGCGCTCATCGCCGCCATGACCCTCGGCCTCGAGGCGTTGCCGTTCCCCTGGCCGGGCTGGAAGCTCGCCTCCTGTTACCCCGGCTGTTTCTGCGAGGCGTTCCGCGCCGGCGGGGTCGTCCAGCCGCTCTCCAGCTATTCCAACCTTTTTTATCTCCTGGCCGGACTGCTGATTCTCGGCGCGAGCGGGGCGGCATGGTTTCCGGCGCGCGCGAACCGGATGACCCGCCATCGCGGGTACGCCGCCGGTTTCGGGCTGGCGGTGATATTCATCGGGGTGACCTCATTCTTCTTCCACGTATCCTTGACCCATGCCGGCCGGTGGTTGGACTACCTCGGCATGTACGCCTTCGCCGGCTACGCCCTGCTTTACGGTCTGGCCCGTCTGCGCCGCTGGAGCGATGCGGCTTTCCTCGCCGCCTACTTTCTGCTGTTGGCGGCATGCGGCGGACTGTGGTTCGCCGCGCCCGGAATGCGGCGGCCGCTGTTGGGGGGGTTGATCGTGGGCGTGACCGCCGTGGAGGTCGGGGCTCATTGGATCCGGCGGCTGCTGCGGATCCGAACGCGGTATCTGCTGGGCGCGCTGGGTTGCTTCCTTGCCGCCTACGCGCTTAACATGGCCGATGAAAGCGGCGCGATCTGCGCCCCCGCCAGCCTGTGGCAGTGGCACGTCGTGTGGCATTTCCTGACTGCGGTGTCGGCCGGGATGTTGTTTTTGTATTATTATTCCGAAGACGGCGAATAACCCCCATGCATGGGGATCCATGAAAATTTTAATCCCGCTCTTTTCCCCGCCGACCGGAACCTGGGGCAGCCTTACCCGCGTGTTGGCGCTCGGAAGCGCGGCCGTCGTCCGCGGCCATGCGGTCGCCTTCTGCGCCGCCGGGTATCTGGCGGACCGTTTGGAAGCGCTCGGCCATCTGGTCTTCCGCATGCCGCAGACGACGATGTTCGGCCTGCCCAAGCCGCTTTCGGATGCCTTCTCAGCCCGCAGCCAAAACGTCGTGCCCCCCGTTCCGCCGGGGCGTTCGATCGGCAGCATCTGGCTCGTCCTGATGATCACCGGCATCGCCCGTTACGGCTACCTCCGTCGGTTGGTCTCTTCCCAACTGGCGGCGGTGGATGAGTACAAGCCGGATTTCCTCTTCACCGAGGTCGATCCGGGGGCGTTTCTCGTCTCCCGGATCCGCGGAATCCCCATCGCCTGCACCTACGCCGGCATGCTCAAGGTCGGCATCGGCGGGTTCGCCTGGCGGATGGTACACGCCGCCGCCGGGCGCGTCTTGCGGGATTTCGGCAAGGAAAGCGTCGAGCCGCAGGAAATGATCCTGGACCGCCGCACGCTTAAGATCGTCCCGTCCATCCCCGAATTGGAGCCGGAGGCTGCTGCCTCGCCCGACTATGTTTTTACCGGAAGCCTTTTCCGTTCATTCCGCGCGGCGGCCGATTCCTCTTTCCAGGCCGAGCCGGGAAGGCGGTACGCGTTCGCGTATCTGGGCACCGGTTCGGTGGGATTGCCCGTTATGCGAAAAGTTTTGCCGCAAGTGTTTCCGGATTCGGCTGGGGGAGGGACTCCCCGGCTCTTCTGCCTCGTCGGCTCCCAAACTCTGCAAAAGGAGGAGCGGATCGGCGGGGTGGTGTTCCGCCCGTTTTGGGACGCGGAAAACCTGTTGCCGCATTGCGATTGGACCTTCTGCCACGGCGGACACAACACCATCATCCAATCGCTCGCCCACAAGGTTCCGCTCCTGCTCTTCCCCGGTCCGATCTTCGAGCGGCGCTTCAACGCCGAAAGGGTGCAGGCGGCGGGCGCCGGGCGCTTCGGCGAGGCTCCGGATTTCAACGCGCGCTGGATCGGCGAAGTGATGAGCGGGCGAGAGGCGTACGCCGCGGCCGCCGCGCGGCTCGGGGAGAAGATCTGCGCCCTCGGCGGCCCGCCGCGTGCGGTGGAAGCCCTGGAAACCTGGAACGGATGAGGGGCGTTTTTTTTACTTTTCGAGGCTTGTGGTTTTCCCGGCTTTTGCCGTACCGGTCGGAATCCGCAGCGGGAAAATTCTCTAGAGGTTTTCTGGAGGTTTGGGGGCCGATCCCGGCGTATATTGGGTAGGAAAGAAAAGAACGGCCAAGATGTCTCGATTGGAGGAGGTGGAGATGACCGCAGAATTTTCCCCCCATGGCGCGCGGCGCGCGGCCGCATTGCTCGCGGCTGGATTTCTGCTGTTGGCCTGCAGCCTGCCGCTTTCGCTCCCGGCCGGGCTCGGCGGCGGCAGTGCCGAGGAATCCGGCGACGCCGACGGCGCCCCGGCTTCCGGCGGCGGAGAGGGGCAGGCGGACGCCCCGGAGGATTACCCGCCTCTTCCGCTCACCTGCCCGAGCGACTACACCACGGCCTCGCTGACCTTCAACCACGATATAAAATTCGGGGTCGAGGGCATGGGCCGCTTCGGGGTCACGGTGTCCGGCACCTATAAGATCAACATTATCCACAGCATCAGCTACACCCAGGGGGGCGAGCGGCATGGGGTGAGCAATATCGACACCGGGCCGCTCACCGTCCGCCTGACCGCCGAGGATTTTGAAAACTGCGAGAAGGGGACCGGCACGACCTCCATGCACGCGGACGTAAGCGGCAATTGCCTGGACGATACGTTGACCCTGATCATTAAGGAGTATTACGAGGAGGGTCAGGTGACGATGTTGTGCGGCGAAGGCGACGACAAGGAGGAGGTGCCGATCCCGCTCCCGCTCAAACCGCTCGAGGAACCGCGCACCATCACCGTATCCTACAGCCAACTGGCGGCAAAGGGCTCCGCGAATAAATTCTTTCCGTTTTCGGGAATGGGCGGCAGCGGAGGGTGGAATTACATTCTGATCCTGTAAGCCGCCGGCCGCCGAAACTCGAACGCCGGCGATCGTTCGTCGACTGTCGATAAAACCGAGGCCGGGAACGGGGATTCCCGGCCTCGGTTTTTCTTTGCGCTGTCCGGCAACCTCCGCCTTCGCAAATGCCTTCGGCGTCAACCCCGCGCCTGGCTTCTCTCCGGACGGATCTTGTAGACCACGCGCGTTTCCCCCGGACGCTTGGGATAGTTGCGGTCGCCGCGATATTTAAGCTGCAGATCGCAGATCTGCTCATAGGCGCCCTCCTCGGCTTCATAGACCGCCGGGCCTTTGATCTGGAGGTAGCGGTAGGGATTGGCCGGATCGATGATCAGCAGGGCGACGGCCGGGCGGCGCCGCAGAACCCTGTCCTTTACCCGCCCGCGCGCCGTGTTGATCACGATGCATTCTCCGCCCCAATCGAACCAAACCGGGGTCGCTTGCGGTGTGCCGTCGCTGAGCGCCAGCGCGAGGCAGGCGACGGCCCGGCGTTCCGGCGCGAGCAAATCCTCATAGCCTTTGGGGATGGGATTGTCCATAGCGTCTTCGCAAACCTCGGGTGATACGGAAAAGAACTGCTGTTGCGCGGTACGCGGATTTAAGTATATGCCTTTGCGGGTGGAGGAGCATTAAAAAACCCGGACGGCGCGGAGGCGGTCCCCGGCATGCTTCTCCTTTATGAATTGCCGGCCGACTCCGGTCCATCCGCGCTTAACGACGAACGCCGGGAGCGATCCCGGCGTTCGTTTTCCAAGTCGGGGCGCAAATTACGGGCCGAACACCTGGAGGTTCTCCAGCACGTTCATCCCCGCGCCTTTCAGCGCCGCGATCGCTTTGTCGAGGTCGCTGAAGCGGAAGATCAGCACGGCCTTGGCTTTGGTCCCGGTCGAGTAGGCGTACATGTATTCCACGTTTACCCCTGCGGCTTCGACCGGCGCCAGCACCGTCGCCAACCCGCCCGGCCGGTCCTCCACCTCCACTGCCAGCACTTCCGTCTGCCGGACGGTGAATCCGCCCTGCTCGAGGGCGGACTTGGCTTTCTCCCAGTCCTTGATCACCAGGCGCAAGATGCCGTAATCCTTGGTCTCGGCCAGGGCGAGGGTGGAGATGTTGATCTTGGCGTCCGCCAGCACGGCGAGGGATTTCTTGAGCGATCCGGGTTTGTTTTCCAGGAATACGGAAAGTTGTTGGAGTTTCATGAGAGTCTCCTTTTCTTTCAGGTGGTCGAGTGGACCCGCGGCGTTCTTCCGCCGCACACCCGTATCAAGGCCGTTCTCCCGTCGAGACATGGGTCTTGATGCGCACGGCCTGCCGTGCGGCCGCGGGTGCGGTTCGACTTTCTACATCTTGCGCTGATCGATGACGCGCTTGGCTTTGCCCTCGCTGCGCTGGATGGTGTGCGGCTCCACCAGGCGGACCGCCACGTTGAGGTTGATCGTCTGGTTGAGCGCCTGGGCGATCTTCTTCTGCAGGGCCTCCATCGCCCCGACCGTGTCGGCGAAGACCTCGGGGGTCACCTCCACCTGCACTTCCATTTTGTCCAGCCCCTTGTCGCGGGTAAGGACGATCTGGTAGTGCGGCAAGGTGCCCTCCACCCGCAGCAGGGCGTGCTCCACCTGCGAGGGGAAGACGTTGATCCCGCGGATGATGAACATGTCGTCGCTGCGGCGGCCGACGCGCAGGAAGCGGCAGATGGTCCGCCCGCAGCCGCATTGCCCGCGCGCGAGCGTGGTGATGTCCCGCGTGCGGTAGCGCAGCATGGGCATCGCCTTCTTGGAGAGGGTCGTCAGCACCAGCTCGCCCTCGGCCTCGTCCGGGAGCACCGCGCCCGTCTCGGGATCGATGATCTCTGGAAGGAAATGGTCCTCGAAGATGTGCAATCCTTGATGGGCGGAGCATTCGATCCCCACCCCCGGCCCGATGATCTCCGACAGGCCGTAGATGTCGTAGGGCTCGACGTTGGAGTTCTCCTTGATGTATTGGCGCATGGATTCGGACCACGGTTCCGCGCCGAAGACCCCCACCCGCAGCGGCAATTCCTTCATCTTAACCCCCATCTCCCCCGCCCGTTCGATCAGGTGGATGAAATACGACGGGGTGCAGCAGATCGCCGTGACGCCGAAATCCTTCAGGATCATGATCTGCCGGTCGGTGTTGCCGCCGGAGATCGGGATCACCGTCGCGCCGAGCGCTTCGGCCCCGTAATGCGCGCCCAGCCCGCCGGTGAACAAGCCGTACCCGTAGGCGTTCTGGACGATGTCGCCCTGGTGCAGGCCGCAGGCGGCGAACGAGCGCAGCATCACGTTCGTCCAGACTTCGATGTCCTCGCGCGCGTAAGCCACCACGATCGGTTTGCCGGTCGTGCCCGAGGAGGCGTGCAGACGGACGATTTCCTGCATCGGGCTGGCGAACATGCCGAAGGGGTAGGTGTCGCGCAGGTCCGCCTTCACCGTGAAGGGAATCCGCTCGATGTCCTTGAGGGTCCGGATGTCTTCCGGTTTGACCTTCTTTTCGTCCATGCGTTTCCGCATGAGCGGGACGTTGGCGTAGGCGCGCCGGACGGTGGCCTGCAGCCGCTGCAGCTGGAGTTCGCGCAGCTGCGGCAGGGGCAGGAAGTCCGGCGTACACGCCGGGTGAAACGTTCCGGGTATGTCGTTCCATTGTTCGATCGTCATGTGGGATTCCTCCTCCGAATTCCCGAGACCGAGGCGGTCTTGGAGACCGCCTCGGTCTCGTAGGTTTATTCCTTCGCGCTCCGGCCCAGCCGGAAGGCGTTGGCGTTGGCTTCGAACAGTTCCGGCTTGAACGCCTCGCGGATCGTCTCCAGCCAGAGGGCTTCCGGAAGCTCGAGGCGCGTGCTGAGCGCTCCGAGCAGCGCAACGTTCAAGCTCTTCTTGTTTGTCAGGGCGTTCTCGTCGATCATCTCCGGGCGGATCAGCACGCCGCCGGGCTTGAGCGACGGCAGGTTGTTCTCCACCTGGTCGGACGAAACGACCACCAGATAGTCCGATTCGCCCGCCGGGATCATCGGGCTGAGCACCTCCCGGCCGAAGCGCACGTCGCTCGAGACCGATCCGCCGCGCTGGCTCATCCCGTGCAATTCGCTCTTCTTCACCGCTAGGCCGGCGCGGAATGCGGTCTCCGCCAGAATGTCGGAGGCGCGGATCACGCCCTGTCCGCCGAGTCCGGCGATCTTCACGTTGACGGTTTTTTCCATGGCCGTGTCTCCTCTCCCTCGCTCATCCGGCCGCCGGCGGTTCCGCCGCGGCCCGCCCGCGGGCGCGGAGCTTCTTCGCCGCCAACAGGCACGGGTTGCGCACGACGATCAGCGTCAGGTCGTTCGACGCCAGCGAATCGCGCAGCAGCCGCTCGAAATCCTCGGCTGAATCCTTCTGGGTGACAGTGTGCACCTTGTGCATCCCCATCGCCCGGCCCACCGCTTCGAAATCCATGCGCGTCGTGGCGCACTCCCCAAGCGTGTAGCCGGTTCCGGGGTGGTCCTGCAGGCCGGTCATCGCGGTCGTGCCGTTGTCGAGGATCAGCAGCACGTGGCCGGTCTTCGGCGGATTGTAGGCCATCTCCGCCAAGCCGGTCAGGCCGCTGTGGGCGAAGGTGCTGTCTCCGATCACGCTCACCACCCGCCGGGCCTGGTCCTCCGGCAGGACGTGGCGCAGGCCGAGGCCCACGCCGATCGAGGCGCCCATGCACACGCAGCTGTCCATCGCGTTGAAGGGCGGGAGCACCCCGAGGGTGTAGCAGCCGATGTCGCCTGCGACGATCAGGTCCATCTTCCCGAGGATCTCGAACGTGCGGCGGTGCGGACAGCCGACGCAGAACTGCGGCGGCTTGCCGGGCGGCGGGGCGGGCTCGGGCGAGGCGTCGCCTGCCAAGATCCGGCGCACGCGCTCGACGGAGAGTTCGCCGAATCGGTACATCTCGGCTTTGCCCTCGGCCGGCAAGCCGTTGGCGCGTATGGCGGTCGTTAGGAATGGGTCGCCCTCCTCGATGACGACGATCTGTTTTAATCCCGCGGCGAACGCGCGGATCTTCCGGAACGGGAACGGGTAGGTCATCCCGAGCTTGAGTACGCTCGCCTCGGGCGCGGCTTCGCGGACGTGCAGAAAGCTGACGCCCGAGGTGATGATCCCGAGATCCCGCGAGCCGGAAATTTCGAGGTTGGGGCCGCTTTCCTCATTCCACTCGGCGATCTCGGCCAGTTTCGCCCGCAGCCGGCGGTGGGCCGGGCGGGCGTTTCCCGGCACCATCACCCGGCCCCGGCGGTCATGCTCGAAGCCATAGGCCGGCGGCGGAAGCGGAGCGCCGCGTCGGACGACGACGCTCTTGGAATGGCACACCCGCGTCGTCATCCGGAAGAGGACCGGGATCCGCCAGCGCTCGGCGATCTCGAGCGCGGTGAAGAAGAAATCGTAGGTTTCCTGGGCGTCCGCGGGCTCGAGCATCGGCGCGCCGGCCGCCTCGGCGTAGCGCCGGTTGTCCTGTTCGTTCTGGCTCGAAGCCATGCCCGGATCGTCGGCCGAGACGACCACCAGCGCGCCGGCCGTGCCGGTGTAGGCCGCGGTGAAGAACGGGTCCGCGGCGACGTTCAACCCGACGTGCTTCATCGCCGCCACCGCCCGCGCCCCGCCGAAGGCGGCCCCGAGGGCGACCTCGAGCGCGACCTTCTCGTTCGGCGCCCATTCCCCGCGGCCGCCGATTTGGGAGAACGTTTCGAGGATCTCGCTCGAGGGCGTCCCGGGATACCCGGCTCCGAGTGCGACCCGCGCGTCGAGCATCGCGACTGCCAGCGCCTCGTCGCCGTGAATCAGCATCTTCTCCGCCAGTTTCAGTGCCATAGATACTTCCTCCAGATCGTTGTTCTATTCCGCGGACCCCGTCCCCTCGGTTCTCAACCCCCGTTCCGAAAGAATGGGGGGCGTGCTTTTGGTAGGAGGGAACACGTTGGCAAGCCTAATGCTTCTTCAATTTGCGCCCTTTGAATTTTCCTTCGCGGTATTCGCGGATTCCGCCGTTGTCTGCTTCCGGAAAACCGTCCCGGTGAAGGTCGCGAGCAGCCGGTCCCCGCCGCGAACCTCGATCCGGTACACTCCGGTCGAGCGGCCGAGGTGCACCTCGCCGGCGACGGCTTCGACCTCCTCGCCGGGTTTGCCCGGCTGGAGGTAGTCCATGTGCGTCGCCAGGGCGACGGCCGGCACGCCGTGCGAGTTCGCCGCCAGCGCGAAGGCGGTGTCCGCCAGGGTGTAGAGGAATCCGCCGTGCGTGGTGCCGTGCAGGTTCAGATGCTCCGGAAGCACCCGGCCCCGCACCCGCGCCGTTCCCGGCGAGTCGGAGCGGGCCTCCAGCCCGAGCAGTTTCATGAAGGGGTCTTCCATGGTCACCATTTTCCATCCTTCCTGCGGAAGAATCTCCGCCCTCGGAGGGGGCGACCATGGACCATAGACGATGGGCCATGGTCGATCGGTTTGTCGGGCGTTTCGATTTTGGCGGACGAGATGCGGTCGAATGATCATTTTCGACCATCGTCCGTTGTCCATGGTCTATCGTCCGTCGTCTATCGTCTGTTTGCCGGCGGAACCGGCACCCGCCGGAAACGGCCTGCCCCTACGCGTTCAAATCGCGCTTGTCCACGACCCGCCGCGCCTTGCCCTCGCTGCGGCGGATGGCGTTCGGCGCGGCCACGCGGACGGCCGTGGAAAGGCCGAGCGAATCGTGGATCTTTCCGGCGATCTGCTGTTCCGCCCGCTGGACCGCCTCCGGCCCCAGCCCCCACAGCGCCGGCGCCGCTTCCACCCACACCTCGAGCGTGTCGAGCTTGTTCTTCGGCCGGTCGACGAGGATCTGGTAGTGCGGCTCCACGCCGGATTCGGCCAGCACCACTTCTTCGATCTGTGACGGGAAGACGTTCACGCCGCGGACGATCAGCATGTCGTCGGTCCGCCCCTGGACTTTGCCCATTCGCGCCATCGTCCGGCCGCAGCGGCACCGTTCGCGCCTCAGCGCCACCCGGTCCCGCGTGCGGTAGCGCAGGAGCGGCATCGCCCGGCGGGTGATGGTGGTGATCACCAATTCGCCTTCCGCGCCGTCCTCCAGCGGGGCGCCGCTATCGGGGTCCACCACCTCCGGCAGGAAATGGTCCTCCCAGATGTGCAGCCCGTCGTGGTAGGGGCATTCCAGCGCGACTCCCGGGCCGACGATCTCGGTCAGCCCGTAGCTGTCGTAGGCTTCGATGTTCATCCGCACCTGCAGTTCGCGGCGCATCTCCTCGGTCCAGGGCTCGGCCCCCAACAGCCCCACCCGCAGCCTCATCCGCTCGCGGAAATCCACGCCCATCTCGCGCGCCGTCTCGGCCAGCACGAGCGCGTAGGAGGGTGTGGCCGCCAGCACCGTGGCTTCGAAATCCTCCATCAGCATGATCTGGCGCTTCGACATTCCGCCCGAGCAGGGCACGGCCATCGCGCCGATCCGCTCCGCGCCGAGGTGAAAACCCAGGCCGCCGGTGAACAGCCCGTAGCCGAGCGCGTTGTGGATGACGTCGCGCCGGGTGCAGCCGGCCATGGTGTAGACCCGCGCCATCACCTCGGCCCACATGTCCAAGTCCTCGGCGCTGTAGGCGGTGACGGTCGGCTTGCCGGTCGTCCCCGAGGAGCAGTGCACGCGCACCACGTCGTCCCTCGGCACCGCCAGCAACTCCAGCGGATAGTGTTCGCGCAGGTCGGTTTTCGTCGTAAAGGGGATCCGCCGCAGGTCGGCGAGGGAGCGGATCTTGGCCGGGGTCAATCCCCGGCGATCCAGCGCCTCGCGATAGAACGGAACCGTCCGGTAAACCCGCCCCACGGTCTGGCGGAGGCGCCGGAGCTGGAGGGCTTCCAGCTTCGGCCGCGGAAGGGTTTCGGCTTGCTTGTTCCAATAACGGATGGGCTTTTCCGGCATGGTCTTATCCGCCTCGCCCCCATCCCCCAACCCCTTTCCCCTCTCCGGACTTACGGTCGGAGAGAGGGAAGGGGCGCAGGGGAAAGGGGTGAGGAAGGGTCAATCCACCATGTACACGTGCATCACCTGCTCGCCCGCCGCTTTGAGCGCCGGGACCAGCGTTTTCTCCTCGACTCCGTCGAGGCGGAAGGTGAAATAGACGTGCTGCGGATCCTCTCCGTGGAAGGCGGCGATCGAGTGCAAATTGCCGCCGATCCCGGCAATCACGCCGGCCAGGCGCGCCAGCTCGCCGGGCACGTTCGGCGAGCGCAGGGTGACCCGCAGGATCTTTTCCCCGCCGCCGAGGATCTCCACGAAGGTCTTGAAGATGTCGGTCTCGGTGATCACCCCCGCGAGCTTGTCACCGCGCATCACCGGCAGGCAGCCGATTTCCTTGTCGATCATGATCTTGGCCGCGATCTCCAGCGGCACGTCTTCCTGCACGGTGACGGCCGGACTGCTCATCACTTCCTGGATTTTTAAATTCGCCAGCAGGTAGTTCATTTCGTAAATCGAGAGCGACGTGGCGGAGGAGGGGGCCGCGTGCAACAGGTCGGTCTCCGTCACCATCCCGACCACCTTGCCGGATTTTTCGACCACCGGAAGGTAGCGGAACTTCTCCTTGTGCAGCATCCGCAGAGCTTCGGGGTGCGAGGCATCGGGGGCGATCGTTTTCGGATTGGGGGTCATTCGGTCTTTGACAAGCATGGAAGCCTCCTGATTTTCCTGACGTCTCCGGATGGGGGGAGGAGTATGCGGTTGTGCAAGGGGCTCCCCCGCCTTCGGCCTCCCCGCCAATCATAAACCGGCCGGCGGGCAGGGATTCTGGGCGGAGCCCTCAATTCCCCGGATATCAAAAACCGACAAGCGGGGAGGTTTTCGGCGGCCGTTCTCCCTCGTCAAGTGTAATGCTTTCTGCGGGAAGGCGGGCGTGTCACCTCCCCAGGTAGGCCTTCTGCACCCGTTCGTCGCTCCCGAGTTCGGACGCCTTGCCCTCGAACGTCACCCGGCCGGATTCCAGAACGTAGGCGCGGTCCGCCAGATCGAGCGCGGCGTGCGCGTTTTGCTCCACCAGCAGGATCGTCGTGCCGCGCTCGCGCAGCTGCCCGGACACGCGGAAGATCTCGCGCGCCATCAGCGGCGCGAGCCCCAACGAGGGCTCGTCCATGAGTAGAAGTTTCGGCTTCGCCATCCAGCCCCGGCCCAGGGCGAGCATCTGCTGTTCGCCGCCGGAAAGGGTTCCCGCGGTCTGGTGGATCCGCTCGCGCAGGCGGGGGAAAATATCAAACACGGATTGCAGATCCCGCTCGACCGCCTTGCGGCCGTCGCGGCCGAAGCGGTGGTAGGCGCCGAGGATCAGGTTGTCTTCCACGCTCATCGTCGAAAATATCTGCCGGCGTTCGGGAACCTGGCTGATTCCCAGGCGCACGATCCGGTCGGCGCGGAGGTTCGTGATCGGTTGCCCGGCGAATAGGATTCTTCCGCCGCGGGATGGGATCAGCCCGGAGATCGCGTTCATCAGGGTGGATTTGCCCGCCCCGTTGGATCCGATGACGGCGACGATCTCGCCTTCGGCGACCCGCAGGGTGACTTCATCCAAGGCTTGGATCCGCCCGTAAAAGGCGCTGAGTTGCTCGACGGTCAGCATAGGTCCCGGACATCCTCCCCGAGGTACGCCGCAATGACGCGCTTGTCGCTGCGGATTTCGGCCGGCGTGCCTTCGGCGATCTTGACCCCGTGCTCGAGCACGACGATTCGGTCCGACAATCCGGTTACGAACGGGATGTCGTGCTCCACCAGCAGGACCGCGACTCCGCCGTCGCGGATGGAGCGGATCAGCCGCTGGAGTTCGTCCTTCTCCGGCCGGTTGAGTCCGGACCCGGCTTCGTCGAGCAGGAGCAGACGCGGCTCGGTGGCCAGGGCGCGGGCGATCTCCAACAGCCGCTGCTGGCCGAAGGGCAGGCTGAGCGCCTCGGCCTCGGCTTTGTCCGCCAGTCCGACCCTTTCCAGCTGGCGCAGCGCCTGCGTGCGGATTGCCGTCTCCTGCCGCCGGGCCGCGGGCAGGCGGAAGGCGGTGCTGAGGACGCCGTACTCCGCCTTGGCATGGCGGCCGACCATCACGTTTTCCAGCACGGTCATGGTTCCGAACAGGCGCACGTTCTGGTAGGTGCGCGCCAGCCCGAGCCGGTTGATCGCGTGGGGCCGGAGGCCGTTGAGCAACCGCCCGCGGTAGCGGATGGAGCCGCCGGTGGCGGGCAGGACCCCCGAGAGCATGTTGAAGATGGTGGTCTTGCCGGCTCCGTTGGGGCCGATCAGCGCGACGATTTCGCCGCCCCCGACCGAAAAGGAAACGTCGAACACGGCCATCAGGCCGTCGAAATCCTTCCGCAGGTCGGTGATTTCGAGTTCCGCCGCCCGGTCCGTCATGCCGTCCGTTCTCCGTCGGGTTGCGCCGGCCGCCTTCCGAAGGCGCGCGCGGCGCGCAGGCTGGTGATCATGCCCTGCGGCATGAAGATCATGATCAGCACCAACACGAGGCCGTAGAGGATCAGTTCGTATTCGCCGCCCCGGATGTGGAACACGCTTTCCATCTGGGATTGGATCAAGTTGCCGACGAGGAACATCGCCGCCACCCCGAGCGGCGCGCCCCAGATGCTGGAGAGTCCCCCGACCGCGGCCATCGTCACCAATTCGACCGAGGCTTTGAACCCGAACGGGCTGGGCGAGACGGCGCTCTGAAAATGGGCGTACAGGCTGCCGGCCAGGCTGGCGAACATGGCGCTGATCACCAGGGCTTGGATCTTGTAGCGTTCGGTGTCCACTCCGCTGGTTTCGGCCGCGGTTTCGTTGGCGTGGATCGCGCGCAACGCGCGGCCGACGCGCGAATGGACGATGTTCAGCGCCACGACGATCACCGCGATGGCCGCCCCCCAGACAAGGAAGTAGTAGCGCTGTGCCGGCCACAGCGCGAAGTCGCCGATCCGCAGGCGGGGCACGCCGGTCAACCCGTCGTACCCGCCGGTGATTTCGGAGAATTGGCCGCTGAAAATGTTGATGATGAATCCCAGCCCGAGGGTGGCCATCGCTAGGTAGTTTCCCTTCAGGCGCAGGATCGGTTTTCCCACCAGGTAGGCGAAGGCGCCGGTCAGGAGCATCCCGGCCGCGGCCGCCAGCCAGGGCCACCACCACGTGTCGGCGATCCCGGTCAGAAGGCCGTGGCGCGGGGCGAGCGTCGTCAGGATCCCCGAGGCGTACGCGCCGAGCGCGTAAAACCCCGCCTGCCCGAGCGAGACCTGCCCGGCGTACCCCATCAGCAGGTTCAGGCCGACCACGACGATGGTCAGAATCCCGATCCGGATCATGGTGTCCATCGTCACCACCCGGCCGGAGAGGTCGCTGAAGCGCACACCGAAGGGCCGGATCAGATCCACCGCTCCCAGGACGGCGAGGACCGCAGCCAGGACGGCGACCCCGGCCAGGTTGGGATGCGCGCGCAGAAGGTTTCGGAAGGGCGCCTTTTTCATAATTCTTCGGCCGGCTTCTCGCCGCCTCCGACGATCCCCTGCGGCCGGAAGAGCAGGAGGACGATCAGGATGATGAAGGACACCGCGCTCTTAAGGGCGGGATCGGTTACGCCGGCGGCGATGTTCTCCACCACGCCGAGCAGCAGCCCGCCCACGACGGCTCCCGGAACGCTGACCAGGCCGCCGATGATCGCGGCGACGAATCCGCGCAGGCCGAGCATCACGCCCATGTCGTAAATCGGGCGGGTGACCGGGCCCAGGACGATCCCGCCGACCGCGCCGAGCAAGGCCGCCAGCGCGAACGACAACAGCGACATGCGGTCCGGGTTAATTCCCATTAGCTGGGCGGCGCGCCGGTTGACGGCGCAGGCCCGCAGGGCTTTGCCGGCCAGGGTGCGTTCGAGAAAGAAGTACAGCAGAACCAGGATCACTGCCAGGGTGCCCCAGATCCACAGACTCTGGGCCTGGATCAATATCGGCCCGAGGCGGAAGAGTTTATCTTCGAGGGCGAAGGTGGTGAAGGAGGGCAGGACGTGCGGATCGGCCCCCCAGACGAGCAGGGCCGCCGCCCGCAGGGTGATCGTGACGCCGATGGTGATGATGATCAGCGTGACGGGCGGCGAGCGGCGGGCCGGGTGGATCGTCAGCCGCTCCATCGCCGCGCCGATCAGCGTGGTGACCAGCACCCCGGACGCGACGGCGGCCGCCAGCTTGGGCGCCGGCGGCAGGGGGAGGTTCAGGTCGTTGACGGTCAGGCAGATCATCGCGCCCAGCATCACGAATTCGCCTTGGGCGAAATTGATGATTCCGGTGACGCTGTAGACGACGACGAATCCGAGCGCCATCAGGGCGTAGATCGACCCGGCGCGCACGCCGTCGATCGCCAGCTGGACGTAATGCTGGGGTTGGAGGTTTTTCTGGGATCCGAGCAGAAGGCTCACCCCGGCCAAACCGACGATCACCAGCGCGGTCAGGAGGATATGGATGGGGCGGCGCCGCGGCTTTCGATGCATGGTCACTTCCGGCGTTTCTCGATGTGGTCATCCCCTGGTCCGGGCGAGGGGACGGACCTGACCTGCCAGGTCCTCGGGACCTGACAGGTCAGGTTTGGAGGCAGGAGTGTGAATCCGGTGGCGGACGGGTTTACCAATCCGCTTCGGGGAACGCGACCCACTTGCCGTCCCGGACCGTCACGAACAGCAGCGATTCCTTGGTCAGGCCGGTGTGATCCGAGGGGCTCATGGTGAAGGTCCCGCTGATGCCCGGCCAATCGACAACCTTGTTTTCCAGGTAGTCGCGCACGGCCGCCCGCTGGTCCTTCAGCGACATCCCGTCCTTCAAGCTTTCCAGGGCGTCGACGATCATTTCCAGCGCGTCCCAGCCGTGGCCGCCGAAGGTGCTGACGGCTTCGCCGCCGGTGAATTCGGTGTAGTCGGCGATGTATTTCGTCAGCACCGCCTTCTGCGGATCGCTGTCGGGCAGTTGGTCGACGACGGTGACCTTGCCGCAGGGGAACACCGCGCCGTCGGCCGCCTGTCCGGCGGTGGTGATGTAGGACTGGTTGCACACGCCGTGGCCGAGGGTGACCGGCAGGTCGGGCAGGGCGTTGCGGACGGCGATGGTCGCAAGCGACGCCACCGGCGGGGTGGAGCCGATTTCCACCGCTTCGCAGCCGCTGGCCTGCACGCCGGCCATCTGCGCGGAAAATTCGGTGTCGGTCGCCGCGTAGTTGCCTTCATAGACCACCGTCAAGCCCGCGGCTTCGGCGGTCGCCTTGTAATTGGCCAGGCAGTCTTTCCCATAGCCGTCGTTGGTGGAAAGGATGCAGATGTTCTTCACGCCCTTGGCCTTCAGGTAGGCGGCCTGCCATTCGCCGGCGTGCCCGTTGGTCTGCGGCGTCTTGAACATCCATTTATATTCCGCGCCGGTATCGGGATTGGTGGTGATCGTCGCGGCGGAGGCCATCGAGACGCACGGGGTCTCGTTTTCCTCGCAGACCGGGATCTGGGCGACGCTCGTGCCGCTGCCGGTGGAAGAAACGACCGCGATGACCTCGTCCTCGGTGATCAGGCGGGTGACGTTCGAGACCGCCTTGTCGGCTTCGTTCGCGTCGTCGAGGATGATGATTTCCACCTCGTGCTTGACTCCGTCCGGACCGGTGATTCCGCCCTGGTCGTTGATCTGCTTTTGAATCATTTCGGCGGTCTTGGCCTCGGGCAGTCCGAGCGAGGCGTAGTTGCCGGTGGCGGCCGAACTGAAGCCGATTTTATAGACGCTTCCTTCCTTCGAGCCTGCCGCGCCGCATCCGCCGAGGACGGCCAAGGCGAGGATGCAGATTGGAATGAGTTTCACAATGCGCTTGGATGACATATTCTCCTCCGAAGGTGGTCAGAATCCCCACCCCTGGAACGGGGAAGGGGGAATCCCGAATGCTTGTAACTTGGTGTCTGGAGAGCCGGCCGAAACCGGGCCGGAAAAACTGGAATCGCCCGCAAGGGCGGCCGGATGATGCCGAGGCGGAATAGGGATGCGGAGGGCGCTTGGAGGGAACAAATCAGACCCGACAAGTCGTTTGACTTGCCGGGTCGATAAACAGGAAAAAGAATTCTAATCGGGCCATCAAGCCACAAATCAGTCCGGTTGGAAGATAGGGGATAATTGTATCAAACCTTTTTCGTGGCGCCAATTCCCGGATTTAGGATTTCATCGCTTCGCTGATCGCCCCGCCAAGCCGTTGGATCCCTTCCTGGATCCGTTCCGGCTTCATATTGGAGAAATTCAGTCGGAAATAGCGTTCGCCCGCTTTGTCGTCGACGGAGAAGAAGCTGTTGCCTGGAACGAACGCGACGTTCATCTTGATCGCCGTCCGCAGAAGCTCGATGCTGGCCATGCCCTCCGGCAGCTTGGCCCAGAGGAACAGGCCCCCCTCCGGGCGGGTCCATTCCATGCCCTTCGGGAAATGCTGCTCCATCGCCGCAAGCATCACGTTCCGCCGATCGCGGTAGACATCGCGGATTTTCTGGATGTGGCGCTCGAGGAAGCCGTCGCGCAGGCACTCGTAAGCCGCCATCTGGACGAAGATCGGCGTATGCAGGTCGGCGCCCTGCTTGATTTGGACCAGCTTGGCGATCGCCTCGGGCGGGGCGGCGATCCAGGCCAGGCGCAAGCCCGGCGCCAGGGTCTTCGAGAACGATCCGCAGTACATCACGTTCCCAGCCGGATAGCCGTCGGCGGTCCCCAGTCGTTTGGCGTCCAAGGCGATCAGCGGGGGAAGCGTTTCGCCTTCGAAGCGCAGCGCGCAGTAGGGATCGTCCTCGAGGATCGGGATCCCGTATTGGTCCGAGAGCGCGATCAGAGTCTCGCGCCGCTTCAGCGAGAGGGTCACCCCGCCCGGATTCTGGAAGGTGGGGATGATGTACATGAACCGCGGGCCGGCGCGGAAGGCCTCCGGCAGGAGCTCGGTTTGAATGCCGTCGGCGTCGATCGGGACGGCGATGTAGCGCGCGCCGAAGACGCTGAACACCTGCAGCGCCCCGAGGAACGTCGGATCCTCCACCAAGATGCGCTCGGCATTGTTGATCAGCATCTTGCTGATCAGGTCGATCGACTGCTGGGTGCCGGTTGTGATCAGAATGTTTTCCGTGGTCAGCTTCAAGCCGAAGGCGTCCATCTGGCGGGCGATCATTTCGCGCAGCGGGGCATACCCCTCGGAGTTGCTGTACTGCAGCGCCTTCGGCCCGTCGGCCGTGAGGACTTTTTCACAGGCGGTTTTGAATTCTTCGATCGGAAAGACCTCCGGCGCCGGCAGGCCGCCGCCGAAGGAGATCACCTCCGGATTGGCGGTGACCTTGAACAGTTCGCGGATGGCGGAGGATTGGGTGGACTTGGCGTTCTGGGCGAAGCGCTGCTGCCAGGGGGTGGGCATGGGCGGATCCTTTCTTAACTGCGGCGGTTTACTGGAAGCCTGCGGAATGGATTGCGGAGCTATTATAAACCGGGGCGCAAAAATTATCGGTGCCGGAGGCGGTGGAGGAAAGACGAGAAAGGCCGGCGAAAGGGACGAAGAATGTTGTCATTATGAGGAGGGCCGGGAGGCGGCGTTTCTCCGGCCCGACGAAGCAATCTCCTGCTTCAAAATAGCGCAGGATCGCTTCGTCGGGCTTCCTTTTCACCCCTCACCCTCTTATCCGGGTCCGTCTATAAAGTGAATCAATGGTATTTGTGGAAAACTCCTTGGCGGAGACAGATCGTCATTCCCGCGCCGGCCCTCGGCGCGTTCTTCGCCGGGGGTTGGTTTGGCGGGAATCCAGGGTTTCCAAGGCTGGATGCCCGCTACGAACACCCCCGCTCCGCGAGGGCAGGCGCGGGCATGACGATCCGGAGACAACCCCGGACGGCGCGCCGCCGGCGGGGAGGTTCAGCGCATCAGCCTGGCCGCCATGCCGGCCATGAACTGGCGCGGCAGGAGCGGCGCCAGCCCGGCCACCGCCGCGTTGAGCGGCCCGGCCACGACGCACGAGCGTTTGCGGAGCATCGCCCGGATCCCGATCCGCGCCACGTCGGGGCTGTTCATCATCGTCAGGCGCTGGTACAGCGTCAGCGATTGGCCGGCGACCTCGAAGAATTCGGTGCGCGTCGGACCCGGGCAGAGGACCGTCACGCCCACGCCGTGCGGGCGCAGCTCGTGGTGCAGCGCTTCGCCGAAGTAGAGCACGTAGGATTTGGCGGCGCAGTAGGCGGCGTATAGCGGCGTAGGCTGGAAGGCGCCGTTCGAGGCCACCTTCAGAATGTATCCGAAGCGGCGCTCCGCCATGTCGGCGGCGAACAGGCGCGTCAGGTGGGTCAGCGCAACGACGTCGAGCTCGAGCATCCGGCGGCAAACGGCCCAGTCCGCCGACCGGAATTCCCCGTACAAGGCGTATCCGGCGTTGTTGACCAGCACGTCCACGGTCAGGTTCTCCGACCGGATCCGGTCGTACAGTTCCTGCGGCGCGTCGGGGGCGGAAAGATCCGTCACGGCAGTCTCCGCCCGCACGCCGTTCCGGCCGCGGATTTCATCCCGCAGCGCTTCCAGCTTGTCCGCCCGCCGGGCGGCCAGGATCAGGTTGCAGCCCCGGTCCGCCAGCTCGCGCGCGAAATCCGCGCCCAAGCCGCTCGAGGCGCCGGTGACCAGCGCGGTCTTGCCTTGCAACGGTGAAGCAGCCATGGTGGTATCTCCCGTTTTTTTTTGTGTGTGTTCGTCTTCGCGCGTCGACCCGGCGCGGCCGGGTCGACGAAGCGCTCTCTTGCCTTCGCGGTTCATCCTCAATTAGCGGATTGCTGTGTCGGTCCCGCCGAAACGCGGAATCGGCGGAACCTCATCGCCATGCCGCCGAAGAATTCTACTGTCGGCGGCGATTTTCCGCCGCCCTTCCCTAAGCGGGATCGCCTGCCTGCCGTTCCGCGTATCGCCCGGATCGGACGAGTCGGGAATCGCGGCGATAGTCAACCCCGTTGCCGGAATTGCCTCGCATGGCGTTCGATGATCTCGACCGCGCATGCAATGCCGTCCTCGGCGCGGATGCGTTCCCCGAGCGCGGCGGCATTGGCGCGCATCCCCGCGTCGTTCACCGCGGCGGCGACGGCCCGCGCTAATTTTTCAGCCGAAAGGTTTTTCACGTCCGGCATCCGCGGTCCGACTCCCAAGCTCACCGCCCGCTCCGCCCAGGCATACTGGTCGGCCGCAAACGGCGTGATCAGACTCGGCGCGCCGGAACGAAAAACCGCGCCGGTGGTGCCCGCGCCGCCGTGATGCACAACGGCGGCCATGCGCGGAAAAAGCCAGCCGTGCGGAACGTCGTCGACGAAGAAAACTTCGGCGCCGGTTTCCAGCCGGGCGATCCCGCCCCAGCCGGTGGAGACCACGCCCCGCTGCCCGGCGAGGCCGAGCGCGCGCAGCGCCGTTCGTGCCTGGCCCTCCGGATCCTTGTCGCGCATGCTCCCGAAGCCGATATACACCGGCGGCGGACCGCTTTCGAGAAATCGCACAAGCCCGTCCGGCGGCCTCCAATCCGGAGAGCATCCAAAAACCAATACCCCGTGATGTGGTGGAAATCCTCCCAATCCGGCGGCTTCGGGACCACCGAAGGGCTGAAGGCAAACAGCCACGGCGTTCCGAATCCGCGGCGGGCTTCCAGCATCTCCCGCATCGTGCGCCACGGCGGAAGGCCGAAGCGGTCGGCGCGCCAGCGGTTGAACGATCCGCCGAGAAAGGGCCAGGCCATGCGCAGAAAGGCGGAATATGTCAGGCGGTTGATCCGGGCGTTGGAAGAAAACCGGAGCGGAAGGAAGAACGACGGGAAGGCCCGGGTGGGGGGATACATCGGCTGCAGGGAGGCGTAGGCCATCGGGATCCTGCCTTGCGTCGCGATGTCCACCCCGCCGCACTCGGTGATCGGCAGAATCAGGAAGTCCGCGCCCTGCGCCGCCTGCAGCGTTTCGTCGAGAACCCCGCCGACCAGCGTGTCCAGGACGCGCCGGATCGTCCGGAGCTGCCGCGGCATGTTGCGGCTCTTGAAGAGCGCGACGACGTCCGGCCGGCTCATGAATTCCCGGACGCTGAATTGCATGGGGTGCACGGCCGCGCCGTACGGCCGGATCCAATCCTCCAGATCGCGCTGGGCGACCAGCCGCACGCGATGCCCGGCCCGCTGCAGGCCCAGCGCCAACGCCAGGAGCGGCTGGATGTCGCCGCGCGAACCGACCGTGCCGATGGTGACGTTCACGGCGTTCCTTGCCGGGGAACAACCGGCGGGCGGCCGACGCGGCTTTACTCGGTCCGACTGAACGCATCCGCCGGAATCGCTATTCTAAGAATTTTTCCAGCGCATCGTACGAGACGATGTTGCAGATGCTTTCGATCAGTTTGGCGTTGCCCGGCCTGCCGCCGATGATCGAATCGCGCAGGATTACCGCGGTGAAGTCGTGATCCTCCGCGCCGCGGGCGGCGGCCAGGACGCAGTATTCCGCCGCGAATCCGGTCACGACGATCGTGTCCGCGCCGAGTCCGCGCAGCTTTTCCGCCAGCCCCGTTTTGGTGAAGGAGTTGCTGTACGTCTTGTGGATGTGCAAATCGCCAGGAAGGATTTTCAGAATCTCCGGGACGTCGAAGCCGGGCTGGCCGGCAACCAGATCGTTGTCCGGGTCCGTGTGCTGAATGCAGACCACCGGAAAGCCCTTCTTGCGGAACAGGTCGATCGCGGCGTTGATGTATTCCGAAGCTTCGCGCAGTTCCTCGGCGAGGCGGGCATTGCCACCGAAAAACTTTTTCTGCACGTCGATGACGAGCAAGGCGGGTTTCATCGCACCTCCCGTTGAGCGGACGGCGAAGGAATTTCCTTCGGGATTGGTCGAGTATATCGCAAAGGCCGCGAGCGGATGGGGCTCTGCCGGGGTGTTTAAAAGGCGCGGGGATTCAGCGCCGGCCGACCGCGATATCGGCCGGGGGGTTCCCAGCGCCCGTAAGAAGCGTTGGGGCTACTTAGTAACTCTCCCCCCTTTTAACGTCCCGATATCCGATCAGGTGTTCCCGATCCGCGCCACACGGCCGGCGACCAACCGCAGAGGAATAACAGTGCATCCCAGGCTAAAGGCGCCTCCCAACAGGATGCCTGCCGCATAGCCGACCAAATCGGGCAGGCCGAAGGCCGAAAGCAGAAGGGGCGGCCCGAAGTACAATGCCGCAACGATTCCCAGGTACAGAAAACTGAACAGCATCCCGAAACAGCCTGACCAGCCGGCGTTCATCCGGCGCGGATCTTCCCAGGTCAGGTTCGCGCCGGTTACGCCGAAGGCCACGTTGATTCCGGCCGCTCCGGTGTCCGCCAGCGCCACCACCGCCAGGCCGAACAGCAGCAGCGGGATCGATCCGCCGCGCACGAGCGTGATCACCGCCATCGTCAGCACGCCGAGGACCAAGCCGGGCAGATAGGCTACCAGGAACTTCGCGCCGAGCAGCACGGCGGCCCCCACCGGCGCCGTCTTCAGCATCCAGTAATTTCGGCCCTCCTGGGAAAATCCCATCATCCCCAACCGCGAGATCAGCGACCAGCCCACGAACAGCGCAATCGCGGCGTTCCCGTAATACATCGCGGTTTCGATTAATTGCATGAACCACGCTGGAGCTTCGCCTTGGCCTTCCAGCGCCGGGCTGCCGGGGCGGAAGATGACGAACATGTAGACGACGGCGACGATGATCGGGGTGATCAGCTGGCCCATGTTGCGCGGATCGCGGCGCAGGGTGAGAAAATCCTTCTGAAAGATTCCCAGCACGGGCTGCGGGATAAATTCCGCCAGGAAGGATGCGGCGGCGCCGGCCTTTGCCGGGGCGGAGGGCGCCTTCCCCGCTTGAGGGGAACGGGCTTTCGCCGCGCGCTTCTTGCGGCCGCCGGCCTGCATGCTCGCCCAACCGCTGTAATACAGCCGCTCGGCGGCGGCCAGCGAAAGCAGGAACAGGCCGACGGTCAGCGTGATGGTCAGCCCCAGGAACAGGGCCGCGCCCAGCCAACGTCCTTCGCCGAGATCGACCAATCCGCGCCCGGCCCAGGAAAGCGGGATCCAAGGGGAATTGAAGCGGGTGATGGCGCCGATCGGGATCTGCTGCGGGCCGAGGTTTTGCTCCTCCAGGTTCATGGCGTTCACGAAGTTGCCGGATTGCGAGCACAGGATCGAGAACGTCGCGCCGATCGCGCCGAGGATTTCGGCCACCCGCCGGGCGGGGAAGATCCGGCATACGCCCATCACCAGCAGGCTGCCGATCCCCGCCGCGGCCAACGCCAGCAGCGCCAGGACGATCACCGCCAACGGATAATAGAGGAAGTTGTAGCCTCCCGCCGCGCCGAGTCCGAAAAGGATCGGCAGGCCGAACAGGGCGATGAAGCCGAAGTTGGGCAGGATCGCCTGCAGCTGCTTGGCCACGAACACGGCCCGGATCGGCACCGGCGCCGAGAGCAGGAAATCCAAATCGCCGGAGAGATATAGGGCCGAAAGCAGGACGCCAAAGCTGGTGATCAGGATCCCCGCAAAGGCGCCGGCCAGGATCAGGACGGGCACGCTTTCCAAAAAGGGCGCCATCGAAGGCTGGTTCTGCTCGGCGAGCACTTCGGCAAGCTCGGGGGAGCGCAGCAGGCTGAGCAGGAACCAGCTCAAGGCAAAGACGCCGCCGGCGAAAACCAGAATCACCACAGCCAGGGCGACCGTGCCGATCTTGCGGCGCAATTTCGCGGCGCGGAACGTGCTCCAGGAAATCCGGACCTGCAGGCCCAGCAGGCGCCACACATGGTGCCACAGGGAATGCTCGGGATGGAAGGGCTCCTTCCAGCCGGCGGGACGGACGGCCGTCATTTC
The DNA here is from genome assembly GCA_016928575.1 of Anaerolineales bacterium. Lineage (NCBI taxonomy): Bacteria > Bacillati > Chloroflexota > Anaerolineae > Anaerolineales > Anaerolineales bacterium. The sequence goes on along the minus strand of JAFGKK010000024.1, from coordinate 5,969 downwards.
AGCACCTCGGCGATCTCGGCCTCCTCGGCCCCGCCGGTCACGGCGAGGAAGATGTCCTCCAGGCTGCGCTCGCCTTTGCCCAAAGCCCGCAGTTCGTCCATCGTCCCCACCGCCGCGAGATTTCCGCGGTCGATGATGCCGATCCGGTCGCACATCCGCTCGGCGATCTCGAGGATGTGGGTGGAGAGGAACACCGCCGCGCCGCGGTCGGCCAGCTGGCGCAGCATGTCCTTGATCAATCGCGCGGATTTCGGATCCAGTCCGACCGTCGGTTCGTCGAGGACCAGCACCTTCGGATCGTGGATCAGCGCCGCGGCCAGGGCCGCCTTCTGCTTCATGCCGTGGCTGTAGGAGTCGATCAGGTCGTTGCCGGCATCGGCCAGGTCGAACAGCCGCAGCAGTTCGTCGATCCGCTCCCGGACTTTGGCCTGCGGCAGCTCGTAGAGGTCGCCTACGAATCGCAGGAGTTCCCGGGCCGAAAGCTTCATATACAGGTTGGGCGTGTCGGGGACGTAGCCGATCGCCGCTTTGGCCTGCGTCGGCTGCAGTTGCACGTCGTATCCCGCCACGGTCACCGTGCCGGAGGTGGGCTGCAGGAGGCCGACGATCGCTTTAATGGTGGTGGTCTTGCCGGCGCCGTTGGGCCCGAGGAATCCAAACACCTCGCCGCCGTGGACGGCGAAGGAAACGTCGTTGACGGCGGTTTTCTCGCCGAACTTCTTCACCAAATGGCTGGTCTGGATCAGGGGGGAAGATGCATCCATGAAAACCTCGCTCCTGTGAAAAACCAACGGCCGGCTTGGGATCAGGCCCGGAAACCGCCCCGCCGGAGACCGGAAGAAGCGGCCGCACGGCGTTTGTTGTGAGGATCGCGACCGCCGCCGGGCTTCTTGAAAGCTCCGCAACGGCGGATTAGGCGCTTACTGTACTACATACGGCCGACTCCTATATAAAGTTTTCCTCTTTTATGTCTGCTCAGCCTGTTGCCGGTATTGAAGAACTTACAAAAAAAACCGCCCAATTCTTCCCCCCCATCATCCGCCCCCGGCGAAAAAAGCCGAGAGCGGGTGCCGGCATGAGGATCGCCGGGTTGAAGCTGTGGTTGTTTGGCCTTGCTTTGGATTCCCCGACGGTTCTCCGCCGTTCCTCAAGACAGTGTACTCCAATCGCCGGGGCGGATCCGATCCCTTGCGGTGCGATTCCGGGGGGATTGCGGGTTTTTGGGGCACGCCGGTTGGAACGACGAGTAGAAAGGCCTCCGCCCGCGTCAGGGAATTCTTCCGATTGCGGAGCCGGCGGCGGGCCTTCGCGCAGGGAGCATTCGGCCGAGAAGCGCCCCGGCCGCAAGGATCACCGTGGTGATCGCGCCGTAGACCAAAAACAATCCGCGTCCGCCGAGCGTCTCCAGAAGCGGTCCGCCGAGGAAGCCGCCGGCCGCGCAGCCGATCCCGAACACCGTCGCGCTGAACATTCCCTGGGCGGTGGCCGTGTATCCTGCGGGGGCCCGTTCGTGAGCGTAGGCCACGCCCGCGATGATCATCACCGGGAAGGAGAGTCCGTTCAAGAGCTGGATCAGCAGGACGAGCTCGGGCGAGGTGTTCCACCCCAGCAGAAGCAGGCGCGCCCCGGTGAACACCATCGAGAGCAAAAAAAGTCCGTAGGGCTTGAAAAAACGGATCAGGCGGTTGCTGAAAAAAAGGATGGGAAACTCCAGGACGGTTCCGATGCTCAGCGCGATTCCCATGACGGATTCCTTCGCGCCCAGCTCCTTCATCAGCGGGAAGAGGTAGTTGTTGACGGCGGTCAGCGCCAGGCCGCCTGCGAACGCGATTCCGAGGAAGATGATCCAGCGCGGATCGCGCAGAAGGGCGCCGGGGCCGTGGCGTGCGCCGGGTTTGGCGGCCGAAGAACCGTGATCGAATTTTTGGCTGACCAGCAAGCCCAGCAAGTACAGGAATCCGGCGATCCAAAACGCCGTCCGCAAACCGGTGGTCTGAACGACGGCGCCCGCCACCGCCGCCATGAGCGCAAAACCGACCGACCCGCCCAGGCGGACGCGGCCGAAGAGCTCCCGCTTTTCGCCCAGGGTTTGCATGGTGGAGTTGTCGGCGAAGGAGGAGACCGGAGCCATGAAGAAACTCAGGCTCAGTCCGCAGACGAGGATCGGGGCGAACGAACGCAGGAGCGGGATCAAACAGACGGAGAGGACGGCTCCGGCGATGGTGAGAGTCATGATCCGCCGGTGGCGGCCCGTGGAATCCGCAAGCCTGGTCCAGAACGGAGCGCTGAAGAACGTGACCAGGGGGACGGCGCCGGTCAGCAGGCCGATTTCCGCGCCGGAGAATCCCAATCCCTGGTAATAGACGACGATGTAGGGAAAGGCCGAGGCGTATCCCCCGAAAAACAAGAAATAGAAAAGGGCCGACCGGAATGTTTTAATAAGGCCTCCTGAACCGGGGATTATCATAACCCGATTGGCATTGTTTTGGGGATGGCCGGGTCTTGCCGCGACGCGCGCGCTCAACGCCCCATTTCGGCTTGCGCCTCGCGCGGAGCGGCTTCCTGCGGGCGCGGCCGTAAACCGGACCGGGGCGCGAAGGAGGCGGGGCAATTCCATCCGGGTGACGAAGCAAATATCCGAGGAGCGCTGTTTGTGCAGCGCGTCCGCCGGGCTTCCTTCGCCAACCCGATTTCGCTTGCGGAAAACCGGCGTTCTCTATTCGCCCTTGCGGGGCTGTCCGGCGGCCTTCAGGGTTTGTCGGCCGCCGGCGGTACGGGTACCCCTTTGCGGATGCTCTGCGGCCGCCCTGCCCTCAGCCCGCGCGTGCCGAAGGCGGGCTTGGCGGAGAGAGGCCCTGGAATTCTCTTCAGCGCCGGCATCATCCGCCCGATTTCGTTGAGGTGGACGAACGGATGGCGCGTAATCGGCATCAGCAGGATGTCGGCGGACGGGTTTCCGCTCCAGAACTTCAACAGCCAGGCCGAGTTTTTACGCACCCCTTTCTCCTTTACGATCCGCGCCACTCGCTCCGGCGCGGGTTTCTCCCACAATGCTTCGGGGTTCAACCGCCGCAGGATGCTTTGCGTGCGCCGGCCGAAGATCCTCCGGTAAGCCAGCAGCGCCCCGATGTTTTTCGTCCGGCTCATCCGCGCCGCGTTGGATTGCGGCATGCCGTTCCCGCAATCCGTATGCCGGATTCCGAGCCGCTTCAGCCACTCGCCGTCCAGGATCAACCGTTTGGCGACGGCCAACAACAGGTTGATGGTCAGGTCTTCGATCCGGGTAATGTGCCAGATTTTCCGGATGACCCCTTAGCCGGCTTTCGGAACAAACCGGTATTGGGCTTCGCTCAGCGGACCGAGGAGGTCCTCCTGATACGACCAGCGTCCTCCGAGTCCGGCGGCGTGCACCGCGGCGTGGTGCTCGACCAGCAGCGACAGCGCCTTGCGGTAGTCTTTTTCCTTCATCAGAATCCGGCGGATGAGTGTCTGCTATCGGTTCCAGGCTTTGCGGTCGGATTTCATTGGGAAGCCTTTTTACCGCAAGGACGCAAGAAAAGCAGAAGTATTGACAAGAACCATGCCCAACATCCCTTCGAGGCCTCGCGTCATTGCGGCGGGATTTCTATATCAGCTTCAAACGCGGCCCCTTAACCCGCTTGTGGGTTCCGGCCGATTCGGCGCGAACCGGTCTGCGGGCGCCGGAGGGGGATTGCCGGAAGAGTGCAACACCAGCAGCGCGCCCGGAATGAAGAACATCGCCTGCGGAACCAGGAAAACCCGGCATTCCGCCATGATGCTGGCAACTGCATGGACGAATAGCCAGATTGGAACCACGACCCAAAAGCAGGTTTTCAACTCTGGGCGCCAGCCGGGGTAGGAGAACGGCGCCAGCAACGGCGCGATTCCCGTCATATTGATCAGGATCACCCAAGTCAATGGCCGCAACAGGTTGTATGACAAGACCTCCGCGCCGGGAGACAGGCCTACGAAACTCAACACCATCTCCTGGGGTCCGTATACAATCCGCAAGCCGAAAAACACGGCCAGGTTTATCGCCAGCGACAGCGCGCCCACCCCCAGGGCCGCGTTCCGTTGCTTTCCCGGTGCGCGCCGCAGCTGGACCGCCATCAGCATGAGCGGGATCAGCACCCCGGTTTCGCGGTTGAACGCCGCCAGCACCGACAGCGGAAGGATCCACAGCGGTTTCTGGCCGAGAATGGCGAGGCCGGCCAGCAAGAAAAATAAAACGTCGAAGTAGGTATTAAAGGAAAGATCGCTGTTGTACAGCGAGGTCAACATGCTCCAGGAAAGCATGCCGAGACCCGCGAACCCGTGCGCCGCGGGAAGGCCGACGGCCCGATAATACGCAAACGCGGCGAGAAAGATCAGGATGTTCTGAAGCACGCGCAGGAAGATGAACGCGGCGGCGACGGCGTGCGGGACGCCGACCCCTTGAAACAACCGAATCAAACCCTCGGAGATGTATTCCGACAACACGCGGTACTGCCAGGGATTGCCCGCTGTGCCCTGGATCACGGCGGTGTGGCGTTCGATCTGAAGATACTCTTCCAGATAAGGCAAGCCCAGGCTGCGCGCCTGCCAGGCGACGGTCGCAAGGCTGAGCAATACGGCTGCGGCCGCGACGGCGAAAGGTGCCGCATTGCGGGAAGCGCCGATCCTGCGGATGATTGCGGCAACGGATTTTTTCATGGTTAAGGCCTTGGAAGCATTGCTTGCGGGTTGACGGCGCCGGCCGGCAAATGGCCCTTGGCGACCGTTCCTCCATGGAAAATCATCGGTGCTGATTCGCGCCCCATCTATTCGATCCGAATTCTTTGATGGAATCGCCTTTCCCCCGTTCTCTTATGGCCTCTGCCGAATGAACCCGGGGGGAAGGGCGCCGGGATCAGGATTCCGGATACAGCCCCTTCGGCTTCTTCTGAATCCCGGCCAGCTCGGCGTAGAGCTTGGAGTCGTAATCGCGGGTGCGCACCACCACCGGCATCGGCACCGCGTGCCCGAGGATCAGCGCCTGCTGGCGCGTATCCAGCCGCGCCAGCACCTCGCGCAGGCCGCCGGCGCCCGAAACCCCCGAAAGCACCGCCTTCACGTCGGCCTCGTTGTCTAAAAGGCAGGTGACGCGCGTTCCGATCTGGCTCATCACCTCCTCGTCGATCGCCGAGGGGCGCTGGTCCACCACCAGCAGGGTGACGTTGTACTTGCGCATCTCGCGCGCGATCGCGCCGAAGATCGTGAAGCGGGCCAGGGCTGGGTCGAGGAATTTGTGGGCTTCCTCGATCACGATCGCCAGCGGCTTCGGCTCGGCGGCGGCGCCGCCCGCGGCGCGGTTCTTGCGCTCCACGTAGCGCTCGTGGATCCGCCGGGTGAGGTAGTTGGCCACCAGCATATAGGCTTCCAGCCGGTTCCCGTGCCGGCCGAACTCCAACACCACGCTGATCCCCTGGTCGAGCGTGGCGAAGATCTCCTCCACCGGATCCTTATCCGGCGCCTTCTCCTGCAAAAACCCGAGCCGGCGGAACAATTCGAACTTGCGCTGGATCGCGCCGAGGGTGGAGGGGAGGATGCGCTCGCTGGCCACCAGTTCCTGCAGGTCCGCGTCCGCCTCCTCCTTTAGGAGCCGCGCGATCCATTTTCTCCCGAGCTTTCGGCGCAGCATGTGCAGCGAACCGACCTGGACCTCGTTCAGCGGCAGCAGTTGGGCGATCAACTCGATGTCTTCCGGTTCGATCTCCTCCAAACCGATCTGCAGGATGCCGTCCACCTTGCTTCCGCGGTGGCGCGAGGTTTCCGGATCCAGGGTGAAGGTGACGACGCGCGCGTCGAACAGCTGGCGCAGGCCTTTGAATTCCCGCCCGGCCTCGTCGCGCACCGCCCAGCCGTAATCGTTGTGCATGTCGAAGATCAGGCACGAGGCGATCTGCGAGCGGATCAGGCCCGCCAGCAGG
>JAFGKK010000023.1 GCA_016928575.1 Anaerolineales bacterium | reverse complement strand
GGCATCCAGACTGATCAACGGGTTCTTGAACCGGAACTTCCGCTTCCGTTTGCCACCCCACTGTCGGCATTGGACCAGTAGATGCTCAAATAATTCCTGATAAACCTGCCAATGACGATGTTTATTGGCGTAGGCCAGTGTCGATCGGGACGGGGACTTCTTCAGGTTCAGGTGGATGAGTTTTCCCCCGGCGCTAGCCAATCCGCCAGATATCTCCCGTAGGGAATTGGCGCCGGCTAATTGAGAAAACAACATGGAAACGAACTGCTCCCAACAACTAAATCCTTTTGCATAACGTTCGGCTTTATGGTGTTTGATGGCTTGTGCGAACGTGGCTCGGTCGACCAAAGCGAGGATTTGCGTGAAACAGCTGGCTGCCTTTATCATTGGGTTGACCTCTTTCCGGGTAGGATGGTTGCGTCACAACGATTCTATCCCGTTTAGAGGTCACTTTTTTTAACCCGATCTTGGACAAGAGTGATGCAATATATTATTTTTTCGGCAATAATTAAGAATTATCCGCATTCGACCGGAGAAATAATTCGGATTTTTAGATTGAATACGAATACAAAGGAATTGATTTGGATTTCCGATCCGGGCGTCGATTCGTACGTTCCTGTTTGGATAGAGGGACCTGAATAATCGGGAAAATCTCGACATTATACAAAAGATAGAAGGTTTCCTTACAAATAGGGTGGCAGCAGTCGCGATAAGACACGCCCGCTCAGTGAAGCTGTGTGTTTTTAATAAAAAGTACGCGGATTCATAGATTGAATGGAAAAGCTGTCGCTGAGAAAAAACTTTATGTGCCTTTTGTGGTAAATCAATAGCCACATAAGGCATAAAAAGCACATAATAATTCTTCCGGTTTTTATTCTTGGTGGGTTGAGGGTAGTCGGTTCCCAAAAAACCCCTTATGTACCTTATGTACTTTTTGTGGCAAATCAATGGCAACATAGGGCACAATAAGCACAAAATAATTCTTCGGATTTTTTTCTTGGGGAGTCGAAGGTGGTCGTCTTCCCTAAAAACCTTGTGTGCTTTTTATGGGAAATCAATGGCCACATAAGGCACAAAAGTCACAAAATATTTCCCCCGTTTTTTATGAGAAGTGAATAGAGGGTAGTCAGTTTCCGAAAAGACCTTATGTGCCTTATGTGCTTCTTGTGGTAAATCAATGGCCACATAAGGCACAAAAGGCACAAAATAATTCTTCGGATTTTATTCTTGGAGTCGAGGGTGGTCGGTTTCCCAAAAACCTTTTGTGCCTTATGTGCCTTTTGAGGGAAATCAATGGCCACATAAGGCACAAAAGGCACAAGGAAATCTTCTGATTTTTATTCTTGGGGAGGCGAGAGTAACCAGTCTCCGAAAAAGACCATATGTGCCTTATGTGCCTTTTGTGCTTTTTGTGGCAAAAAAGGCCACATAGAGAACAATAGTCACAAAATTAATTTCCGGATTTGGATTTTTGGCGTGCCGAAATTTATGAGCATTGCGTCGCGGCAATTGGTTGCCCGCAGGTATCCCAATGTTTGCGCAAGGTGTTCTTCCGCCAATGATTTGCACGCTTTCAACTCCACGATCAGGCAATCTTCGACGAATAAATCGACGAAGTAATTACCCAGTGGAAATCCATCCTCGTCGTACACCCGCAAAGGTTTTTGCCGCTCAACCCTCATTCCTGCTTTTCGGAGCCGATGCAAAAGGCCGTTCTCATACACTTTTTCAAGATGTCCGTGACGCAGGTACGCATGGAGCGCAAACGCGACCTGCCGGACGTTGTTGCATAATTCCAGGATGATGGCTTCGTCTCTGGTTTCCATTTCTCCCCCCTTTTTATGGAACTAATGGAATATCAAGAATTTTATGTGCCTTATGTGCCTTTTGTGGCCATTTGATAGCCACATAAGGCACAAAAGGCACAAAATTATTTACCAGAGGCGCTTCTATTTTCCGGTCGAATGAATGTCGATCTCAGTCTGACGGATACGGTTGCACGGGTCGAGAGTGGCCTCTTCATTTCTCAATATATTCTCCCCCTTTAAAATATCCGAATTATTCATAGGACCTTATGTGTCTTTTGTGCCTTTTGTGGCTATTGTACCCCTTTATGGGATCGGCCTGCCCTTCGGTATAATCGAAGGGATGGCTTCCGACCCCCTGTTTTCGATCGTCATCCCGTCCTACAACCAGGGCGCATTCCTCGAGGAGTGCCTGTGTTCGGCGCTGGATCAGGCCTACGCCCGCAAGGAAGTCATCGTCGTCGACGGCGGCTCGCAGGACGCCAGCCGCGAAATCCTGCTTAAATACGAGCGGCGGCTGGATTTCTGGGTCAGCGAGTCGGACCGCGGCCAGGCCGAGGCGGTCAACAAGGGCTGGGCCCGCGCCAAGGGCGAGGTGCTGGGATGGGTCAACTCCGACGACCGGCTGGAGCCGGGCGCGCTCGCGGCCGCCGCCGCGGTCTTCGCGGCCCATCCCGGCGCGGCGATCCTCTACGGCGACGTGCAAGAGATCGACCACCAGGGCCGGACGCTCGGCGAGAAGAAGATGGCGGGATACGGATTGCGTTCGCTTCTGCTCGGCAAGAACATGGGCCAGCCCGGCGTATTCATCCCGCGGATGACCCGCGAGGCGGTGGGCGGGCTGAACGAGGACCTGCATTTCGCGCTCGATTTCGAGTTCTTCCTGCGGATTTGGAACCGCTTCCCGGACGGCGGCGCGCACATCCCCCAGACCGTCGCCGCCTCCCGGGTGTGGCAGGCCTCCAAGACCCTGCACCAGGGCGGGCGCTTCGGCGATGAATACAAGCGGGTTCTGGAAGAATATTTCGCCGATGAAAAATTGCCGCCGGAGGTAACGGCCCTGCGCCGCCAGGCGTTCTCGCGTTCGGTGTATTTCCGCCAGGCGCGGATCTTCCTCCGCGGCGGGCGGATCCGCGCGGGGGCGGCGAATCTGATCCGGGCGATGGCGCTCGAGCGCTCCCCGCGCGAGGCGGCGCGCTTATGCTACGCCGGGCTGCGGGCGCTGTGGGAGCGGGGCAAGCATGCATCATAGATCCTTCATCAGGCGGCATTGGCCGCTCCTGGCCGCGGCCGCCCTCTGGCTGGCGATCTTCGCCGTCACGCTGGTCCAGATCCTCTCGATCTCCGGCGGCAAGCTTATCTACGCTTCCGACGACGTCTACATCCACATGGCCATAGCTAAGAACCTCGCTCGCCACGGCGTGTGGGGCGTGACGCCCTACGCCTTCACCTCCTGCGCCAGTTCGATCCTTTGGCCGATCCTGATCGCGCTCACCTATGTGATCTTCGGGGTCAACGAGTGGAGTCCGCTGATCCTCAACCTGGGGATCTCGATCCTCGTGCTGGGCGCCGTCTACCGCGGGATGCGGGCGCGCGGGCGGGGGAATGCAACTTGCGCGGCGGTCCTGACACTCTTGGTGCTGTGCGTCCCGTTCGCGGCGATCACCTTCGACGGCATGGAGCACGTCCTGCAGATCCTGGTCTTCGTCCTCTTCGCCGAGTGGCTGATCTCCGTCTTGAAAGAAGAGGGCCCGGACAAATTCGACGGCCGCTTGATCGCGCTGGGGTGCACGCTGACCCTGATCCGCTATGAAGGGTTGTTCCTGGCCGGAGCGGCGGCCCTACTCCTCGGTTGGCGCCGGCGGTGGAAAACGGCGGCGGCGGTGATCGTTACGGCCTGCCTGCCGGTGGCGCTGATGGCGCTGGTTTCGCTGGCGCAGGGTTGGTATCCGGTGCCGAACTCGGTGCTGATCAAGAGCGCGCCGTTCACCGACATCGTCCCCGAGGCGCCGGCCCAGATCCTCACCCGCCCGTTCCGCTACCTCACCGGGCGGGATTACATCCTGGCGCTGGCCGTGTTGACCCTGCTTTCCTGGCTGTTCCTTGCCCATAAAGAAGAGCGGGAGAAGCTATTCGCGCGGATCGCCCCCGGCGCGTTCTTCCTGATGATCGCCTTCGCCCACGGGACGTTGATCAACATGGAGTGGTTCTACCGCCACGCCGCCTACCTGATCGCGCTCGGCGTGTGGGCCCTCGAGGCCGCGGCGCCGCCGGGCGGCTGGCGGTTGCGGCTGCCCTCCGCCGCCGCGGCGCGGATCGCCGCCGCGGCCACCGCCGTTCTGCTCGCCGTCCCGTTCCTCGGCCGGGCGCAGGGCGCGATCCTCCACACGCCGCCCGCGGCGCGCAACATCTACGAGATGCAATACCAGATGGCACTGTTCCTGAAGCGCTACTATCCGCAGGGGCCGGTGGCGGCCAACGACATCGGCGCGGTTTCGTTCTACAACGAATTCCCGCTGCTGGACCTCTATGGGCTGGCTTCGATGGATGTGGCGCGCGAAAAGCTCGGCGGCACGTACGATACGGTGGAAATCGCGCGGCTGGTGAGTGAAAGCGGCGCGCAGGTGGTGGTCGTCTACGATTACTGGTTCGACCGCTACGGGGGACTGCCCGAGGGATGGGTGAAGGTCGGCGAGTGGCATTTCACGGATTGCTACGTGTGCGGCGGCGACACCGTCTCGTTCTACGCGCCGTCCCCGGACCACGCGGACCTTTTGCGCTCGCAACTGGTGGAATTCGAGAGTTCGCTTCCGGAGCGGGTGGTGTTCGTCCCGGCGGAGGAGCTCGGGAGAACGGAGGAAACGCATGGCGGCGGATAAGGAATCCCTAAAACCGGCATGGCGCGCGCATTGGCCGCTCCTGGCCGTATTGGCGCTGGCGGCGGTTCTGCTGGGGATCGCGCTCGCCGGGCAGACCGCCTCCGGGCGGGTGATGCTGGCCGAGGAAGACGCCTATCAGCGCCTGGCTCTGGCTAAAAATTTGGCCCAAGGATTCGCGTGGGAGATCGTCCCGGGCGAGTTCGCCTCCGCCTTCGGGACCCTGTTGTGGCCGATTCTCCTCGCCCCCGTGTTCTTCCTGCTGGGCGCCGACGCCCTGTGGGCATGGATTTTCAACGCGCTCCTTTCCGCCGCGCTGATCGTGCTGGCCTATCGCGCCGTCCGCAAGGCGGTTGCCGCTCCGCTGGCTCAGGCTCTTCTGCTCGCGGTGCTGATCATCGCCCTGCCGCTCGCCCCGCTCGCCGCCTCCGGGATGGAGCACGTGTTGTTCCTCGTCCTCCTGCTCGCCTTTTTGGAATTGTGGGCGCGGCGGATGCAATCCCCCGCAGAGGCGGGCTTTGCGCCGCTGTGCGTCCTGGCCGCGCTGCTCGCTGCAACCCGTTACGAGGGCCTGCTGGTGGCCGCGATCGCCGGCTTCTTTCTTTTACTGCGGAGGGATTGGCGCGCCGGCCTGCTGATTCCGTGCGCGGCGGCGCTTCCGACGGCGGTCTTCGGCTTCTTCTCCTGGCGCGCCGGCTGGCTGCCCGTCCCGGCGTCGGTCTACCTGCGCCGCGCCGAGCTGATCCCGGCGGACCTCTCCGCGGCGCCGGCGGTGGTCTTCCGCTCGCTGAACATCCTCGGCCTCAATCCGGGCCTGCGCGCGCTCGTGCTCGTCGCGGCCCTCCTGCCGGCCTGGCTTGGATTCACCGGCCGGCTCGGGCCCGTCCGCGAACGCGGCTTCTTCGCGCCGGCGCTGGCGGTTCTTGTCATCCTCGCCGATCTCACGCTGATCGGAGACCTCGGATACCGGTATGACGCCTGGCTGATCCTGCTGGGGTGCTGGGCCGTCCTGCCGGGCTTGGGAAAGATCCTGCCCGCCGATTTGCGCGCCTTGCGCGACAACACGGTCTCTCTGCTGGCGGGCGCAGGCTTGGCCGTCCTGATCGGATTTCCGCTTCTCCACCGCGGCGTTCAGGGCGCAATCCAATTCGGCGAGTCGCTGGAACGCTACCAAGGGGTCCGGCTGGCCGCGGCCGGATGGATTGCGGATTGCGGATCGGGGATCGTGGCGACCGACTCGCCCGGGACGGTCGTCTTCCTGGCCGGGAAGGACGAAGTGGTGGATCTCACTGGCTTCGTCGGCCTCGCGGCTTTCCGGGAACGCCGCGGCGGAGAACTGAGCGCCGAATGGATGCGCTCGGAGGCGGAGCGCAGCGGAGCGTGCGCCGCGCTCATCTTCCAGCCGGTGATCCAGGTCCGGGCCGCGCAAGTTTGGATCCGCGCGGGCGGATGGGTGCAAGCGGAGTGCGCCGCGTGCGGCTCGGCCGAAATTTTCCTGGTGCGCGAGGACGACGAATTGCGGCGGTGCACCGACGCGTTCCTGGCGGATCTGCCGGATCACGGCGTTGTCCGCAAATTGGAGGGCGGGAAATAAGGATGCGCCGGGCGGCGGATTTTTTCCGCGGGAACGCGGTCCTGCTTGCGGCCTACGCCGCCGCGGCCGCGGCCGCGGCGGTCCTCCTGCTTGCCATCCTGCGCCAGACCGGGGGCCGCTTCATCTATAACCTCGACGACGCCTATATCCACCTCGCGATCGCCAAGCACATCGTCCGGGACGGGGTGTGGGGAGTCACGCCGTACGGTTTTTCCTCCTCCTCCAGCTCGATCCTCTGGCCGCTGATCCTGGCCGGGTTGATGCGGGTCTTCGGCGACCGGGAAATTTTTCCGCTGCTGATCAACGTCGCGGCCGCGGGCGTCCTGCTCGCCCTCTGGCGCCGCGAATGGGCCTCCCGCGGCGTTCGTCCCCCGGGCCAGTTAGCCCTCTTGGTCGGCGGCATGCTGGTCCTTCCTTTGTGGCCGCTGGTCTTTAACGGCATGGAGACGACACTGCAAACGCTCACCGCGGTGGCGTTCTGCGCCGCGGCCGTGCGCTTCCTCGCAGGCGGGCCGCCGGCGCGCCTGCTCCCGCTGTGTGGATGGGCGGCGCTGGCCGCGGCGGTGCGCTATGAAGGCTGTTTCCTCGCCGCCGCAGTGTGCCTGCTCCTCGCCCTGCGCGGGCGCTGGAAAGCGGCGGCCGCCGTCGGCCTATCCGCCGCGCTTCCGGTCGTTCTGTACGGGATTTATTCCCTGAGCCAGGGCTGGTCCTTCCTCCCCAACTCGCTGCTGATCAAACATGGCGGCGTAGATTGGACCGATCCGGTCTCACTCTGGACCATGGCCGTCCGGCCGTTCCTGCCCGTCACCGACATCGAGGGGCCGCACCTGCCCTTCTGGCAGTCGCTGGCGGTGATCCTCGGCGTGCTTTTGCTCCTGCGTGCGCGCGCCGAATCCAAAATCGCCTTTTGGGACCCGCGTGTTCTGCCCGCCGTCCTCTTCTTCCTCGCCGTTTTGATGCATTCGATATGGATCACGGCCGAAATGTTCTACCGCTATCAAGCATACCTGAACGCGCTCGGGATCTGGGCGGTCGGCTGTCTGGGGGTGCCGGCCGTGGATTGGGCTGGACTGCGCCGCAATGCGGCCGCCGCGGTCGCGGCGGTTGTCACCGCTCTCATAATCGGGATTCCGCTGGCGAACCTCGCGGTCCAGCCGCTCTGGAAGACGCCCGCCGCATCGCGCAACATCTGGCAGCAGCAGTATCAGATGGGCCTCTTCCTGCGGGAATATTATCCGCAGGGCGTCGTCGCGGCCAACGACATCGGGGCGATCGACTACTTGGCCGACCTGCGCCTAGTCGATCTGTTCGGGCTCGCCTCGCGCGAAGTGCTGGCGGCCAAGCTGGCCGGCGCCTGGCAGCGCGACCTGGCCGGCGCGCTGGAAACGCTCACCGCCGCGGAGGGGACGCGGATCGCGGTCATTTACGACAGCTGGTTCGGGTACAATCCGGAGACGGGAGCCGCGTCGGTCCCCGCTTCCTGGATCCGCGTCGGGGAGTGGACCATCCCCGGCAACGTCGTCTGCGGCAGTGCGACCGTGACGTGGTACGCGGTCCTGCCCGAAGAGGCCGCCCCGCTCCGTGCCGCGCTGGAGGCCTTCGAAGGGAAATTGCCGGCGGGGGTAAAAGTGCGGTATTTCGAATTGCTATAAAGGCCGCCCGCCGACATTGCCATCCCATCCTACCTCCCCCAACCCCTCCTCCCTTCCCGTATTACGGGAAGGGAGGAGGGGAATGTCACGAGCGCTCTTCCCGAGCGTAGCGAGGGATAGCGAGTGACAAGGGGAGGTGGGAAGGGATGGAGAATGGGAGGACGGCGTCCCTAAGGATGCCCTGCAGTCGTTTGATCGTCATCCCCGAGTGTCTTAATCGGGGATCCGGGATTTTTCGGGCTGGGTGCCCGCTGAGAGCACCCCCGCTCCGCGAGGGCGAGCGCGGGCATGACGACCTAATGGACGCCGTGAGTATCAATAGGGCATTTCCCAAGGAGCGGATATGAGAAATCATAGTCTCTGCTCAGCTTGTTTTGTAGTAGAGGGATATCCTGCCCTTTTCCATCCTCACCTCTATCCCCCGTCCCCTTCCCCCTCTCCTGACTTATGTCAGGAGAGGGGGAGGGGGTGTAGGGGTTGGGGGTGAGGATTGGATGACGGCGGGAGGCTGAGAAGCACTTACAAACCATGAAGATATCTTGGATGCTTCCAAACTTGTCAGGGAAATCCGATCGAATATGACGTTCGCCGAATCGTGAAGAGGACCCTGTGCGCGTGAAAAAGCAGCTGCCTTGGGAAATAATTCTCGACTGGGGCTGGATCCTGGCGGTGACGGCCGCCTCCAGCCTGATCTTTTACGCCGCCTGGCGCGAATCGGGGCCTTTCGACAGCCCGGACATCCGCACCCATCAGGCCAACGCGATCGAATTCATACGCAATGGGGTGATCCCCTACCGCGGACAGGGGCTCTCTTATTCCGGATGGGGCCCGCCCGGGACCTCGTTTCTGATGATCCCGGGGGTCCTGCTGTTTTCGGATCCGCGGCTCGCGGAAGTCCCCGGCGCGGTATTGCTGCACCTCGGCCTGCTGGCCTTCCTGTTCTTCCTTGCGCGGGATACGATCGGCCGGGTTGCGGCCTGGGCGGCCGTCCCGCTGGCGGGATTCCTGCCCTTGGTCGGACCGTCGCTTTGGCCGAACGGCCATCCGTTTTTCGTGGCGGGAATGGCTTACTTCCTGGTCCGCTGGGTGCGCGGCCGCTCGCCGCATATGTTCTCCGCCGCGTTCCTTCTGGCCGGCTTGGGGATGTACGTCTATTTCACGTTGGCTCCGGCGCTGGTCGCCATGTTGGTGATCGCCCTAGTCTTCCGGCCGCCGATATCGCTCCGCAGCCTGGCCACGGTCCTCCTGCTGTTGTTCCTTATCTGGCTGCCGTATTTAAATTTCGAAGCCGGGCGTGGCTTCGTGGATATCGGCAGCATGATCCTGCGCCGGGATCTCGAAACCGGAGCGGCGCAAACAACGGCGGACGTGGATTGCTACGCCACCCTTCCCGGCGAAACGGATTTTCAGGAGTGGAATTATCTCCCCTGGACCGCGGAGTATGATGCCAACCGGATGGTATACGCCGGGACGGGAAGGCTGGCGTCGCTTACCTGGCTGGCTTGCACGCTTTTTAATAAGCTGGACCGCAATTTCGATTCGGGGTATTTCTTGTTCGGCGATCCGGCCTGGCCGACGGGGATCCTCTTCGGCGCATACCTAACCGGCTGGATGATTTTATTCCTCTGTTGGATCGCCGGGTGGAAGCCTGTCTCCGGCCTAACCGAACGCCTGCGCGCCGCGCCGCTTTGGAGATTTTTGCTTGGAGGCGGAATCGGAGCCGGGATCCTGATTCTGATTTCTCAGCCGGCGTTGGTCGGCGCTTTCCTTCCGGGCGATTCGGGAGCGTATCATTCCATGGCGCTGTTGCTCGGCCAGGTCCGGGCATACGGCATCCTCGTGTGGGTTTCCGGCGCGCTCGCACTGCCGATCGCTCTGCGGCGGAAGGCGCCCGTCCGCGAGACGGGCGTTCTGGCGATAACGATCGGCGTCTGCGGCGGATTGCTGTGGGCGCTTTCCGAACTTGAGCGCTCGTGGCGGTTCTATTGGTTCTGGCCGCTGCAGTCGGTTGCGGTCGCCGCCGCGCTCGATGCCGTCGTGCGCTCGGCCAAACCCCGCCGCTGGCTGCCGGCCGCCGCGGTCCTTCTAGTCATCCTGTTCTTCTTCCCATACCGGTCAGCGTCTTCCAAAATGGAGTCGATCGTGTCATCGGGATACGGCGGCCGGGAAAGCGGGCAGGTCGAAGCGATGGCTTGGCTGGCGTCGGCGGCGGAGCGCCGGCCTTCCCAAACGGTTCGGATCGGAGTGGTTCGCTTGGGCGGCGAGGGGGATCCCACGCGGGCGTGGGGCTGGCTGGAATTCGGCTTGAAGTACGTGTATGAATCGCCGAACGCCGCGGTGGCCGGCCAGGGTCCTCAGGACGATTACCGGGTGGTCGAGTTCCTCGGTGCGGATCAGGACGCGCATCCAGACCCGTGCCCGTGGGATGGATACGAACTGGCCTGGGAAGGCCGGAGGTACGCGATATGCGCGCGGCGGTGAAGGCGGAGGCGGACCGGCTGCGGATCGCGCTCCCGACGGGCATCTTTCCGCCCGACATCGGCGGCCCGGCTTCTTACGTTCCACGGATTGCGGATTCGCTCGTTGCGCGCGGGCACGCAGTGGAGGTGTTGACTCTGGCGGACGATCCCGTCGGAGGGGATTACGCGTTCCCGGTGCGCCGCATCCGCCGCGGGATGCCGAGGCTCGCGCGGATGCGGGAGACCGTCTCCGCGATCGCGCGCTCGGCCGGCGGGGCGGACGTGATCTATGCCAACGGCCTGTTCATCGAGGCGGCGGCCGCGGCTGCGCTCGCGCACCGGCCGCTGGTGATGAAAATCGTCGGCGATTGGGCCTGGGAGCGCGCATCGAACCGGCGCGCCGGCGACCGAGACATGGCGGACTTCCAGCGCCGCCGCCAGCCGTTGAAGTTCGAGCTGATAAAGCTCCTGCGGAGCGCGGTCTCGCGCCGCGCCGATCGGATCATCGTCGCCAGCCGGTTCTTCCATGGGATTGTGGCCGGCTGGGGCGTCGATCCGCGGCGGATGGCGATCGTCCCCAACGCGGTCGTTCCGTTCCCGGATTCGCCGCCCGAGGAGTTGCCGCCGTTCCCGGGGCGCACGCTGGCCGTGGCGGCCCGGTTGATTCCTTTCAAACGGATCGACGGTCTGATCCGGCTGCTCGCATTGCGGAGCGACCTGCGGCTGGTAATCGTCGGCGACGGCCCGGAACGAGGAGCGCTGGAATCGTTGGCCGCGGAAATCCACGTTCGGGAGCGGGTTCTTTTCACCGGATCCGTCCCGCGGGCGCAGGTCGGCGGCTTCCTCCGCGCGGTGGACGCGCTGGTGGTGAACTCCATCAACGAGACCTTTTCTTATTCGGTGATCGAGGGATACGCCGCCGGCGTGCCGGTGGTTGCCTGCAACGGCGGGGCCGTCCCGGAGTTGATCGCTGATGGGGAAAACGGATTGCTCTATCCGCCGGACGATCTGCCGGCGCTTTCGGAAGCGCTGACGCGGCTGTTCTCGAATCCGGATCTGCGCGCTGCGCTGATCGAGGGCGGACGGAAGGCGTTCCTGGATCGCTACCAATGGGAGACGCTGGTGAAGCGGACCGAGGATGTGCTGATGCGGGCGGCGGGAAGGAGCGCCGCGGCGCGATGAACGTGCTGATGCTGGGCGTCGGCGACGACGGATTGAACGACCGGACAAGCGAACCCGTGCGGCGGCTATCGGAGTATGCGCGCCGGGCCGGCGGCCGGATTGATCTCATCGTGGACGCGCTGAAGCCGGGGGCGGACGAATTCGGCCCGTTGACCGTCCGGCGGACCGGCGTAAAGCGCATCGGCTATGCGCCGGCGGCGTACACGCTGGCCCGCGAGGCGGCGCGCGTTCATCCGCCGGACCTGATCGCCTCCCAGGACCCGTTCGCCACGGCGCTGGTCGGACATTTTCTGCGCCGTTCCCTGGGCCGGCCGTTGCTCATTCAAAACCACTCCTGCTTTCTGTTCAACCGGCATTGGATCGCGGAGCGGCCGGTGACCTTTCGCGGGCTGCACCTCCTCGCGCGCTTCCTGCTTCCGCGCGCGGACGCCTGGCGGGTGGTCAACACCCGCGAACGCGAACTCTACGTCCGCAGACTCGGCCTGCCCGCCGGGAAGGTCCGCGTCCTGCCCGTCCCCTGCGACATCGCGCTGTTCTCCGGAAGCCGCTTGGCGGATTCGACGGCCAGGGCCCGGGAGCGGTTGGGCTTCGCGGCTGATGCGCGGATGATCCTGTGGGCGGGCCGGCCGGTCCGCTTCAAGCGCTTGCCGTTGTTGTTCTCCGCATTTGCGGAAATCCGCGTCCGTTTTCCCGGAGCGCGCCTGGTCGTCGCCGGGCGGAAGGAATTGGCGCAGGAGGATCTGGACCGCGCGGCGAAGCGGGCGGGACTTGGCGGATCGCTGGTGTGGACCGGCGCACTCGCCTTGCAGGACTTGGCGGGAATGTACGGTGCGGCCGACGTGTTCCTCTATCCGTCGATCTACGAGGGCTTCGGCCGGGTCCTGGTCGAGGCGGGCGCGGCCGGCCTCCCGGTCGTGGCGACGAGGACCGCCGGAGCGGAGGACATCGTCGCCGACGGCGAGACCGGCCTGCTCGCGCCTGTCGAGGACGCGCGAGCCCTCGCGCAAAACGCTTGCGGGCTTTTGGCGGATGTGGAAAAACACTCGCGCATGGGCTCTGCGGCGCGGACGAGAATCCTCAGCCGGTTCGATCCCGATCGACTCTTCGACGGGATCGTCGCGCAATGGCGGGACGTCGCCGCGGCGGGGGTTTCCCGATGAAGCCGCCCGCCGCGCCCCGGCTGCTGTATCTGCTGCCGCGCTACGACGCCGAATCGGCGGAGCATCTATACCACCTGTACGATTTTCTGCGGAACCTACAGAAACGGGTCCCGGTCGAGATCCACGTCGAGCGGGCGACGGGTCCGCTGCCAAAGGATCCGCCGCTGCATCCCCTGCGGATCCGCCTGCCGGCCCTGCGGCTGTTCGAGGAAGCGCTCGTGTTCCTCGCCGCCCGCCTGCGGGGGATAGAATTTTTTTACGTCCACTATTCCTACACCGCCGCCGTCGCCGCCTCGATCGTCGTCCGATTGCTCGGCGGGCGGGCGTATTACTGGAACTGCGGCATGTACGCCGACATGGGGCCGGAGCCGGGCGAGCCGTGGCGGCGGAAACTCGTCTTTGGCTGGAATTGCTTCTGCATCAACACCTCGGTCCGCCTGTGCACCGATTTCGTGACCGGCACGCCGCGGATGGCGGAGTATTACGCCCGGCACGCGCGGATCCCGCTGAAAAAAATCATCGTCCTCCCGAATTTCGTTGACATCGAACGGTTTCAAGCGGTGGACCGGGACGATGCCCGGCGCGCGCTGGGCCTTCCGCCGGACCGCAAAGCGGTGCTGTTCCTGCACCGCGTCTCGCACCGCCGCGGCGCCGATTTCCTCCCCGGCCTGGCGCGGTCACTCCGGTCGGCGGCGGGGCCGTTGACCCTGCTGGTGGCCGGCGGGGGGCCGTACCTTTCCGAACTGCGGCGGCGCATTTCCGAGCTTGGATTGCAGGAATCGTTCGATATCCGCGGCCAGGTTCCCAATCGCGATGTGCCGGTATTTTTCCGCGCCGCGGACTTGTACGTCATGCCGTCCGACGTCGAGGGGTTTCCGCGCGTGCTGATCGAAGCCATGGCCGCCGGATGCCCGTTCGCGGCCTACGACGTGGGCGGCGTGCGCGATGTGATCGCGCCCGAACAGGCGGAATGCCTCATCGAAGCCGGCGACCGCCCGGCGTTTGCCGCGCTGTGCGAGCGCGTCCTGCGCGATGAACGCCTTCGGCGGGCTTGGTCCGCCGCCGGCGAAAGGCGGGTGGCCTTTTACTCCCAGCCCAGGGTGCTGAACGCCTTTGTTCGCATGATCGAGGGGCGCCCGCTGGATTGGCCGTCCTTCTTTTCGAGAGAGGCCGGCGAATGACTCCGCCGTCGAAGAACCGTATCGCCTGGGCGGGCGCCTGGAGCCGCGGCCACAACAACGCCCGCCAGGAGGAGCTGCTGCCGCGGCTGGATCGGGTCGACCGGTTCTATGTGGATATGCATCCCTGCTGGCCGATCCGCGGGGTCCGCCGGCGGATCTGGCTTCCGCTGTTGATGCGCTGGCTGGGCGCGCGCTATCCGCTTGTCTATTGCACCGATTGGCGGCAGATCAGGCGGATCCACAACGCCGTGGTCTGCGACCACGACGATCCGCTGTTCGGCGCCGAGGAAATCCGCGAACTCAACCGGCCGAACGTGGCGGCGGTGGTTGTCACCAGCGAATCCGTCTCGCGGCGCCTAGCCGATCGCGGATTGCGCAATCCGGCCGTCGTCATCCCGCAGGGGGTTTCCACTCCTTCCGTGACCCCGGAGCAGGTGAAGGCGGCGCGGGAGGCTTGGACGCGGTCTGCGCGGGAGGTGGTGGCGGGGATCCACCAGCCGCATTTCGAGTTCTCCGACGAGCTGCCGGCGGATTCGCTGCAGCAGATGTACGCCGTGGACCGGCTGCTCGAGGCGATGGAATGCGCGCGCCGGAAGGAACCGCGGCTGGTCCTCTGGCTGGTGGGCGAACCTAGCCGCAAGGTGCGGGAATATGCGGAGCGCAGCCCATGGGTCCGGCTGACGGGCTACCAGCGGCGGCCGGCCTTGATGGAATACGTCGCCGCCTTCGACATCGGGTTGTATCCGCGGGCGCTGGATTTGATGGGCCGAGCCAGCATCAAGGTCCTGGAATATATGGCATGCGGTGTGCCGGTCGTCGGCTTCGATGTCGAGGAAATGGTCCCGGTCAAGGAAGCCAAGGCGGGCATCGCCGCCCGCGATCCGGCTGCGTTCGCCGCCGGGCTTATCGCGCTGGCGCGGGATAAGCCGGCCCGCGCGCGGATGGGCGCACACGGGATAAAGGCGTCAGCAGCCTATCATTGGGAAGTGCTTGCCCAGCGGTACGCCGAACTGTTGGACCGGTGCCTGGAGCGGAGCGGAGAGCGATGAATGGAGTCAAAAAACGCCGTGCGCTTCTCCCGCGTCTCCGCTTCTTCCCCGGGGTGAATTGATGCCGTCGTCGCAGCGGATTCGGGTGCTTCATTTATTAAAGGCCGTTGGCATCGCCGGGGCGGAAAGCCATCTGCTTGCGCTTCTGCCCGCCTTGCTCTCTTTCGCGGTGGATCCGTCGGTGATCCTCTTGGAAGATCCGCGGCGGCCGCAGGACGCCCTGCGCGCCCGGTGGGAAGCGGCCGGAATCTCCGTTTTCACTCTGCCCATCCGCGGACATATCGATCCGTCGCTGCCCGCCCGATTGGGCGGCCTCCTCCGGCGCGAGCCGTTCGACATTCTGCATGCCCACCTGCCGCACGGGGAAGTGTACGGCGAGATCGCGATGCGGGCGTTTCCCGCGCGGCCGTTCGTGGTTTCCCGCCACAACGACGACCGCTTCCGCCGTTGGCTTCCCCTGCGGCCGGTCTTCGCCCCGTCGCTCCGGCGCGCGGGCCGGATCATCGCGATCTCGCAGGCCGTGCGGCGTTTTCTGGTGGAAACGGAAGGGGCGCCCGCGCAAAAAATCGAGGTCGTCCCCTACGGGATCGACGCGGATTCATTCGCGCGCTCGGCTCACCCGGGAAAATTCCGGCGCGAAATCGGCGCTGGCGGCGAGTCGATCGTCGGATTCGTCGGGCGGTTGACGCGCCAGAAGGGAGTCGACATTCTGCTGCGGGCGTTCGCGTCGGTGGAAAGGGAGCTTCCGGCGGCGCGGCTTGTCCTGGCGGGCGACGGGCCGGATCGGCCCGCACTGGAGCGGCTCGCGCACTCGCTCGGCCTCCGGCGGGCGCGGTTCCTCGGCTGGCGCGATGACGCGGCCGACGTGATGGCCGGCGCCGACCTGCTCGCGATTCCCTCGCGCTGGGAGGGTTTCGGTCTGGTGGCGCTGGAGGCCATGGCCCTCGGGAAGCCGGTTGTCGCCGCGGACGTTTCCGCGCTTCCGGAAATCGTCGTCCCGGAGGAAACCGGCCTGCTCGTTTCTCCGGGGGATCCGGCCGGCTTGGCGGAGTCGATCCGCGCGCTTGCGGCGGACCGGCCGCGGGCGGAGCGGATGGGGCGCGCGGGGAGCGAGCGGGTGCGGAAGGAATTTCCGGTGGAGAAGATGGCGGAACGGACGGTGAAGGCATATAGAAAAATTGTAATAGCGTCGTAAGATGGAAGATCTACATAGGGCGAAGTATGAATACCCCTTTGCGCAATCCGTGGAAGAGACTTTTCGAGATGCGTACGATTTTCTCGATATTGGAACTTCACCGCGCTGTCCTAACGAGATGCGGCTCTTTGAGTTTGTAATAAAATAGATTGACCACCGGTGCAGTTCTGTGCATTCAGGTTAAGGAGTATGTAGCCAATTAATTTCTGGCGGCAGAAGCATATTGCGGATACTTCGCCCCCGTGGAATCGTGCTCACGACCGCGGTGTTCATGGCGTCGTATCATTAAGGGCATGGCGCATTCCGTCAGACCGATAATGCTCCCCCCTTTTTATTTTGGGGCGTTTCACCCATCCGGATTTTGAATTTATTTTTCAGGTTTCGGAATGTGGATATATTTACTATAGAAGACTCAGTCGAATTCCGGCTCAGACTTATTATTGTGGCCTATTGTTGATGATTGTGGATTCGCGTCCGGTTTATTCCCTCCGCAAAGTCCAAGAATGACTCAGTCCCCGCTAAAACGAATTTATTTTGGTTTTCACATCCGTGCAGAGTACCGAAGTAGACACGGAGGGATTGGTAAACCAGGGCCTGTAAGCGAAATCGTAGCGTCATTCACGGCGGCGGTTGCTCGTGGAAGTGATGCAAAACACTTGCACTCATCTGCGCTGCCGGCGGCACCAATCCATCGCCGTCCGCTGGGTCCATGAGCATGATATAATCGCACCTTGGCACCTCACAAATTACACCGTCTCCATAGCGTAAAACTAATTGAAATGATCTTAAAACGAAGTCTGTTGTTCTTGATCCTGCTGTTGGCACTTGGGCTGCGGCTGTGGGGCCTTGACAATGGGTTGCCCCACGGGCAGGTGACGGACGAGAGTTCGGGCATCTCGGCTTCATTGAGAATCGCGTCGGGTGCTCCGCCCGATTATGCCTACATTCGTGCGGGCTGGGATATCATGCAATGGTCGGCTCTAGGCCCGTATTATGCGGCGCTTAAATTAACAAATCCCGGATTCTCGACTGCGGATTTTGAAGCGCTGTATTTCACCCACCGGGAATATTTTATTCTGGTGGTGCGCATTATGACGGTTTTCTTGACGCTGGCGGGCGTGTTTTTAGCCTATTTGACGGGCCGAGAACTGACTGGTAATGACGGGGGTGGATTGCTCGCCGGGCTGTTTATGGGCGTCCAACCTTTCGCTGCGTATCTGGCTCATTATTCGCTTTCAGACAACATGGGACTCCTGGGTGTCACGATAACCCTGACGGCGTCCGTGTATATGGCTCGGCGCGGCACACGCTGGTCCTATATCCTGGGTGGAATCGGACTGACAATCGCCATGCTAGGCCATCTGCAAACGGTTGTCGTTGGTATCGCACTGGTACTGGCCCATATAATCTATTGGTGGCGGCAGCCCGGGCGTCCGATCTCATTCTTGGCAACACACTGGTTGTGGGCTTTGCTGGCGTTTGTCGTAAGCCACCTAATTTTAAACCCTTACATTATCCTGGATACGGACGCGGTTCTCAGCGACATCGGTTTTATTTTCAGCGAGCGGTTCAGTACTACGAACACCCTCGCAGAGCGAATTGAAAACATCAAGGCCAACGCTCTGCTGCCATTAATCCCGATGCGGCCTTATCTTGCATTGCTATCCCTCGCCGGAACGGCACTGGCAATCCTGCGTCGCAGACTTGAACCGCTAGTTCTCGCCGTTTTCCTGATTTTATTCTCGTTTAGCATGATGCCCGCGCCGGGACCGCGAATCACATTCTGGCTGGCGACCGCCTTCCCGGTGGCGATACTTGGCGCCTATGCCATATGGACTTGGTCGCAGTACGAACGGCGGAAGCAACGCTGGATTGCCGTCAGTGTAGGCTCAATTGCACTGGTATTGGCCCTTGGCGAATGCCTATTGATAGACAGCGCCATGGCTGCTCCAAATACGCGATCTGCGGCATACGAGTATATTATCCAGCACATCCCGGAAAATTCCCGCATCTTGATCGGTGAGCCTTTTACCTTCAGCGTGCCGCTGGCGCGTAACGCGACCAGTATCCAGCGGATGCAAACGCTGACGACCCTCCCGCCCAGTTACGCGTATAGGTTGTCGCATCCGGACCTTTTCCACCAGCCTGAGTATGATCTTTTCGGCGCGGAGTTCCAATCCCAAATCACGGATCACGCGACATGGTGGAATTTCGTCCGGGCGAATGACATTGAATATGTGATCGAAAACGATTATTGCCAGGGATCCAGCCGTTACGGCGTGGACAGTGTCATTGAGTTCCCCGTGATAGATGACCAAACCCGCACTGAGCTGCAACTTGTTCAAGTCTTTTCGCCGTTTCGATCGGAAAGCTGCGAGCAAAGCATCGAAAACCGAACGCCAATGGAAAAGATGGATTTGCTGGGTTGGATTCGAGTAGGGCCAGTGATTCGCTTGTATCGTGTTCCGGCGGCATAAACCATCCACTATAAAGAGTGAAGATCTTGCACTTCGGCTCGCCCATACCTGTCTTGGAGGCCAGCCAAAAACGTCGTGAGAAGAGAGGTTTATCTGAATCGCGATCGTGCCCGCCAACCAACATGAATGCAAGCCCCATTTCGCAAGTGCGGCTGGGTATTATTGCTTTCCCCCCGCTTTAACAATAAGGTATCCCGTGGTAAACGAAGCAAAATGATGATGGGAAAATTGAGGAATGGTAAATTCACAAATCAAGTCCTGAATCAATTGGTAAAAGAAAGTATCTACTCAGCCTCTCCCTCATCCGCCCTCCCGTCGCCGTCCATCGCTGTCCCTTGCTGCGCTCGGGACAGTGACGGGAGGATGGGATGAGGGGGTAATATCGGGGCTTGTTTTTCTACGCTTCTTCCCATCCATGAAGCGGGCTGAGAAGATACAAAAGAGAAAGAATAACTATAACCGTTCACAACCATTTTTTCAGAGTCGCATATCATATAAGGAAGGAAACAGCCGACCTTATTCATCTCATTAATCATAAGACACAATGGTGGTGATGAATCCGAAAGAAGCATACGTCCTTGCCGAATCGGAAGTCCGCGGGGTTATCAAGAAGGCGGGGGACTTTTTCCGGCCAAGATATTAATGGGTATTAGTCACGGTTCTCATATTATTTCTCTTCAGACGGTAGGGGGTTGGGAATACCTCCCCGGTGAATCACCTATTAATGTCCCGGAGCCTGCCCTTGGCTGATCTTCCCGGAAGGGCGGCGGAAGCGCCGCCTATTCTCCAAAAAGGCGCCCCGTCCTTGGTATATAATCATCCCCGGACTCCGGCTCCAATGGACAAAAAACCCGAACGCCCCCTGCGGATCGTCCTCGTCATCGCGCGACTGAACGTCGGTGGGCCGGCCACGCACGTGATCGAGTTGGCGGCTGGGCTTCCCCGCGGCCGCTTTGAAGTTCGGCTGGTTTCCGGGCGCG
Organism: Anaerolineales bacterium; assembly: GCA_016928575.1. Lineage (NCBI taxonomy): Bacteria > Bacillati > Chloroflexota > Anaerolineae > Anaerolineales > Anaerolineales bacterium. The sequence continues at coordinate 30,532 of JAFGKK010000023.1, read as the reverse complement.
AGGGGCGCGGCGAGGCCGGGATGCATTACCTGGCCGCCGAACGAGGCGTCAAACCGGAAATCCTCTCCGCCCTTTCCCCCCGCCTCGGACCCGCCGATCTGGCCGCGTTCGTCCAACTCCTGCGCCTGTTCCGGTCGTGGAAGCCCGACGTGGTCCACACCCACACGGCCAAAGCCGGAGCGCTCGGGCGGGCGGCGGCCCGCTGCGCCGGGGTCCCGGCCGTTATCCACACATTTCACGGACACGTCCTGCGCGGATATTTTCCCCGGCCGGTTGAGGTCTTTTTCCGCTCGGTGGAACGCGGATTGACGCGGATCAGCGACCGGATCGTCACCCTCAGCCCGGCGCTGAAGGCCGATCTGGCGGAGATGGGCGTCGCCGATCCGGCCAAGATTGAGATCATCCCGCTTGGAATGGACCTCAAACCCCTGCTCGGGTGCGATCCGCGCCGCGGCGAATTGCGGTCGGAATTGGGAATCGGCGCCGAAGAAAAACTGATCGGGATCGTCGGCCGGCTGGTGCCGATCAAGAATCACCGCCTTTTTTTGGAGGCGGCGCGAAGCATGGTAAACTCGGGGGTCCCGGCCCGGTTTATCATCGTCGGGGACGGCGAAATGCGGGAGCCGCTCGGGCAATACGCTTTCGAATTGGGGATCCGGGAGCGCGTGCATTTCCTGGGATGGCGAAAAGACATGGTTCCGGTCTATGCCGGACTGGATCTGCTCGCGCTGACTTCCGCAAACGAGGGCACCCCCGTGGCGGTGATCGAAGCCATGGCCGCCGGCGTGCCGGTGGCGGCCGCGGCGGTGGGAGGCGTGCCGGACGTCGTCCGGGACGGATTGACCGGACGGCTCTTCCCGGCCGGCGACGCCGGTGCTGCGGTCCGGGCCTGGCGCGAGGCCCTTGCGGAAAAAGAACCGACGGAGCGGATGCGCGTGCTCGCCCGCCGGGAAGTGGAGGAACGTTTCGGCCGTGAGCGGATGCTTTCCGCCATGGCCGCGCTGTACGAGGCGCTCGCCCGCGGCAAAGCGGGCGCGCCCGGCCCGCGGTGACCAGCGGATGGACGCCTACCTTCCCCTCATTATCTTTTCCTTTCTGGCCGCCTTCGTCGCCACGCCGGTGATCGGCCGGGTTGCGTTCCGCACGGGTTTCGTCGACGCCCCCAAGCCGCACAAGATGCACGTGCGCCCGATGCCGCTGTTGGGGGGCCTGGCGATCTACCTCGCGCTGTGCGCGGTCTTGCTGCGGGTCGACTTCTCCACCGAGGTGGTCCCGATGGCGGCGGTGGCGGTCGGGGCAACCCTGCTGATGCTGGTGGGCCTGTGGGACGACCGCCGGGGGGTTTCGCCGCGGGTGAAACTGCTGGCGCAGATCGCCGCCGCGGTGCTGGCGGCGGCGGCCGGGATCCAGGTGCGGATCACCCCCTTCCCCGCCGTCAACTTCGCGGTCACCCTTTTCTGGTTCGTGGGCATCACCAACGCCATCAACCTGATGGACAACATGGACGGACTGGCGGCGGGGATCTGCTCCGTCGCCGCGCTCTTCTTCACCATCCTGGCCGCCTCGGCCCGCCAGGGTTTGGTGGCGAGCCTGGCGGCGGCGGTCACCGGCGCCTCGCTGGGATTCCTCTACTACAACATCTCCCCGGCGATGATCTTCATGGGCGACACCGGCTCGCTGCTGCTCGGGTTCCTGCTGGCGGTGATCGGCGTCGAATACTCGCCGACCAACCTTCCCTTGGGATCGACCTGGATGGCGCCGATCGTTGTCCTGGGCTTGCCCATCTTCGACACCACGCTGGTCACTTTTTCACGGCTGTTCAACCGGCGGCCGGTTTCCCGGGGCGGAACGGACCACACCTCGCACCGGTTGGCGCGGCTCGGCCTGGGGATCAACCGCGCGGTTTTTTCCATGTATCTGGCCGCCGGACTGCTCGGGATCCTGGCCGTTTTGATGACCCGCTCCCGGCCGGAAACGGCCGTCCTGATGTTTGCCGGATTGCTGGTTGCGGGATTAATCGGCCTGGCGGTGCTGGAGCGGGCGCGGCCGATCCCGCTCAACAATCCGCTGATCCTGATCCTGGCGGAGGACGAGCAGGGAGTCGCCGCGGTTAAAGCCGCGCGGATGCTTTCGGAAAACCTGGTCGTCGCGGCCTCGCCCCGCGCCTCCCGTTCGGCGCTGAAGGCGTACTTGCGGGCCCTGGCGCTGGAAGGGGAAGCCTTCGCGGCGTGGATGGATTCCGGGATCGGCGAAGCGATCGGACAGCCGCAGGATTGGCATCGCTTGTTTCGCCTGGCGGGGAAGCTGTTGCCGTTTCCGGACGGACTCGAGACGCAGAAGGTCGGCGAATTGTTCCGCGAAGCGCATCTGATCGTTTTTTGCCGGGGCGCCGGTTGGCCGGAGGAGATCCGCAAGGGAGCGGCCGAATTCTCCGGCCGCCTGCTGGCCGCTCCCGGCGCGGAGCTCGCCTGCGGCGCGCCCACGGCCGAGGGGGCGTGGGCGGATCCGCCGGCCCTGGCCCGGGCGCTGGAAGAAACCATGCTCGGCGTTCGTCGAAAGGACAAGCCCTCATGACCCATACGTTGATCACCGGCGGCGCCGGGTTCATCGGCAGCCACCTGGCCGAAGCCCTGCTCGAGCGGGGGGAGGAGGTCACCGTCATCGACGACCTCTCCACCGGCCGCTTCGAGAATATCGAACCGCTGACGAAAAACCCCGGATTCTCCTTCGCGCTCGAGACGATCACCAACGAAACGGTGATGGACCGCCTGGGGAGCGAGTGCGACCGGATCCTCCACCTGGCCGCGGCGGTGGGGGTCCAGCTGATCGTCAATGATCCGGTCCGGACCATCGAAACCAACGTGATGGGCAGCGAGGCGGTCCTGCGGGTCGCCCGCCGGTATCGGCGGAAGGTGTTTCTGGCTTCGTCCTCCGAGGTCTACGGCAAGAACAACAAGGTGCCCTTCCGTGAGGACGACGACGGCGTGTTCGGCGCGACGACGGTCACCCGCTGGGCCTACGCCACTTCGAAGGCGCTGGACGAGTTTCTGGCGCTCGCCTATCACCGCTCGCAAAACCTGCCGGTGGTGATCGGGCGGTTCTTCAACACCGTCGGCCCGCGGCAGAGCGCCCAGTACGGGATGGTCATTCCGCGCTTCGTCCGCCAGGCGCTGGCGGGGGAGCCCATCACCGTCTACGACGACGGTCTGCAATCCCGCTGCTTCTGCAACGTGCGCGACGTGGTCCGGGCGATTCTGCTGCTGATCGAGAATCCGGCGGCGGAAGGACAGGTGTTCAACATCGGATCGACCGAGGAGATCGGCGTGCGCGCGCTGGCCGAGACGGTCAAAAAGCTGACCGGATCCTCCTCCGAGATTAAACACATATCCTACCAGCAGGCTTACGACGGCGGATTCGAGGATATGCGCCAGCGCGTTCCCGACATCCAAAAGATCCGGCGCGTCACCGGATGGAAGCCGGAGATCTCGCTCGCGCAGACCCTCGACGAAATCATCGGTTTTTTCCGCCGGCAGCCCAAAGCCTGACCGGCGGCTTCCATGGCGAACGCACCGTCGGTCCAGCGCAGCGGCCTCACCCTTTCCGAACGCCAGGCGTTGCTGTTCGCCGGCGACCTGCTTTGCATCGTTCTCGCCGTCGGCGTTTCCTGGATCGGATGGACCTGGATCGACCCGGCCGTCCAGGGTCTGACGGCGTTGTTCCGGATGCGCGATCCTGTCACGCCCTTCCTGCTGCTTGGGCCGGCGTGGTTTTTCCTCATCTTTCACCTGTACGATCCGCACGTCGCCTTTTCGAGCGAGCGCACCATCTCGGGCCTGGCGCTGGCCACGGGCGTTTCTTTGTTCCTCTACCTCGGACTGTATTTTTTCGCCGACGCCAATACGCTTCCCCGCATTCCGATCCTGATGTTTATGGGGTCGGTCAGCGTGCTGGAATTCGGCTGGCGGATGCTGGCGATCCGTTTGTTCACCCTGCCGATGCTGCAGCGGCCGGTTCTGATCATCGGCGCCGGACGGGCGGGGACGATGATCCTGAGCGTGCTGACCCGGGAGGTTCCCGGGCATTTCCGGGTGTGCGGGATGATCGACGACGATCCGCAGAAGCGCGGAACCAAGGTTAAGGGGGTCCCGATCCTCGGCGGTTGGGAGGTTCTGCAGGAGGCGGTCGGGATGCAGGGCGCTCCCGTCCTGATTCTCGCCATCACCGGCCGGATCCGCCCGGAATTGTTTCAGGCGGTTCTCGACTGCCAGGAGCGCGGCGCGGAAGTGATCCGCATGCCCGCCCTTTACGAATCCCTGCTCGGACGCGTGCCGATCGGCTACCTCAGCGCGGATTGGCTGCTGACGTCGTTCCTCGACAGCGTCCGGGTCAACAGCCTCTACGGCCCGCTCAAAAGGCTGATCGACGTCGCCGCGGCGCTGGTCGGCCTCGCCTTCACCGTCGCCACGTTTCCCCTGCTGGGTCTGCTGATCCGGCTGGATACGCGCGGCCCGATCCTCTACCGCCAGGAACGGTCGGGCAAGGGCGGGCATCCGATCGGGGTTTGGAAATACCGGACGATGGTGGAACACGCCGAGCCCGACGGCGAAGCCCGCTGGGCGTCGCCCGCGGATCCGCGGACGACGCGGGTGGGCAAATGGATGCGGCGCACCCGGCTGGACGAGTTTCCGCAGTTCTGGAACGTCCTGCGCGGAGACATGAGCCTGATCGGCCCGCGGCCCGAGCGGCCGGAGTGGATCGCCCAATTGGAAAAACAGATTCCCTTCTACCGCGCCCGGCTGCTGGTTCAGCCGGGCTTGACGGGCTGGTCGCAGGTGAATTTCGGCTACGTGCGCACGGTCGAAGACACCGCCCTCAAGCTGGAATACGATCTGTACTACATCCGCCACTTGTCCTTGATGCTCGACATGAAAATCGCCTTGCGGACGCTCGGAACCATCCTCCGCTTTCAGGGATCCTGATGCGTTGCCGCGCGACGCCGACCGGCCTCGCCTCCCCTCTCTCACGGGAATGAGCGGTTCCGCCGCCGGCCCGCGTCGGGCCCGCTTCCCGCACGACGTGCCGCAAATCACCCGGCTGGTGGAATTGTGCTTCGCCGACGTGCTGGATTCCTCCGCCCGGCGGTCGCTGCACGACGTGCGCTGGATCGCGGAGCTGGGCGGCGCGGCCTGGAGCCTCTCGCGGCTGGTCGGCGCCGTTCAGCCCGACGAATGGGTGCTCGGATCGGTGTGGACGGAGGCGGGGAGCCTGGTAGGCAACGCCACCATCACCCGCCGGACTCCGGAAGCGGGAGCCTGGCTGCTTTCCAACGTCGCCGTCCATCCGGATTTCCGGCGCCGGGGAATCGCCCGGGGGCTGGTCCGGCACGCGATGGACGCCGTCCGCGCCGAAGGCGGTCGGAAGATCTACCTGCAGGTGGATGCGGCCAACGAATCGGCGGCGCGGCTCTATCGCGAACTCGGATTCGCCGATATCGGCGGGCGGATTTCCTGGACCCGGGCAAGGGATTCTGCCGGGCCTGCGCCGGCCGCGCCTACATCCTGCAAAGTCTCCCTCCGCAAAGACGCCGAATGGGGCGAGGAATTCGCTTTGTACCGCGAGGTGACCCCGGACGGCACCGCGTGGAACGTTCCTCTCGCGGCGGAGGCGTTCCGCCCCTCGGTTGGGAAGCGCCTCAGACACCTGCTGGAGGGAAGGACGGTGAAGCATTTTCTCGCCCGCGGGCAGGGGGATGCGCTGGCCGCCCTCACGATGTACGAACGTCCGACCGGATGGGAGGGGGTGCTGATCCAGCGCGCCGGAACCTGCGGCCGGGTGGAACGGGCGCTGGTGGACGCCGCCGTGCAATACCGTACGCCGGACGGCAGAGCGGCGCTGGAGACGACGCCGGAGGCCTCGGCCGACGTCCTGATAGAACTTGGGTTCCAAAAACGACGTACATTTCAGTGGATGCGTTATACTTTTTCTGGAGGTGTCCTATGACCCGATTTCTAGTCCGATTGGGAATCAACTCGGTCGCCATTTATTTGGCCATCCGTCTCGTGCCGGAAATCTACATCCTCCTCCGGCCGGGGCAGGGGCTGGTCGTGGAATCCGCCCACTGGCTGGCGATCGTCGTCCTGGCGCTGATCCTGGGGCTGGTTAATTCGCTCCTGGCGCCGCTGCTGAAATTCCTGACCTGCCCGTTCATCCTGCTCACCCTAGGGCTGTTCACCCTGCTGATCAACACCTTCCTCTTCTGGCTGACTGGACAGATCGGCGGATTATTCGGCTTCGGGTACCGGGCGGATTTTCTGGCGGCCTTTCTTGGGGCGCTGATCGTGACGGTCGTCAACACGGTGCTGTCGGCGTTCTTCAAGGATCAACTCAAGAAAGCGAATTGACCGGCGGTGAAAAACCTCCTTTGGAATTGATCCCGTCCTGGATTATCTTTGCCCGGTGATGGCGGGAAAGCCCTTGGCGGGCCGGGTGATCTTCCGAGGCGGATAGCCTGTTCATGCCGGACGAGCTGGGGAAAAAGCAAAAAATGCGGCGATTCCAAAGCCTCCGCAGAGAGCCCGGCAAGCCCGGGTCCTCACGGCGGACTGGCCGGGCAGGGCAACCGCCTCAGCCGCCTTTTTCGACTCCCATTCATTAAGGCGCCCCTCTCCCGCTCCGAAGCAGCGGGGAGAGGGGCGCCTTCCGCTTTTCCCCCATCGCGTCCCTTGTGAGGCTATAATTCGGCGGGCTTTCAAAGCGGTTTCCGTCCGACGGCTTTGTACTGGGAGCGGCTGTCTTGGCGATCAGCCTCCGAAAAAGAACCCTTTATCTAGCGGCAATCCTCGCGGCCGCTCTGACGTGCGCGCTGGCCTACGCCTTCGGATTCCGCATTGCGCCGATGGTCGACGCGCGCTGGTACGACACGATCGGCTGGAACCTGGCGCAAGGCGGGGGCTTCCGGCTGGTGGAAGGCTCGGCGCTGGCGGAAGACCCGGCGATCGCCGTCGTCGGCCCCGGGTATCCGTATTTCCTAGCGGTGATCTACCGCCTTCTGGGACATCATCTCGAGCCGGTTTGGATCGTCCAATCCCTGCTGCACGCGCTGAACGCGCTGCTGGTGTTCCATCTGGCAAGCAAGGTGCTGGGCGAATCGGAGGACCGGGATGGATTGGCCCTGCTGGCGGCGGCGCTGTACGGATTCAATCCGGACCTGATCCAGATCGCCGCCATGCTATTCACGGAAACCCTCTACCTTACCTTGATCCTGCTTGCGGCGGCCGGGATGGTGCGGTTCGCGGATTCCCCGACAGCCAAGGCGGCGCTCGGCACCGCCGTCCTGCTGGCGGCGGCGATCCTCGTCCGCCCGATCGCCATTCTGGCGTTGGCGGTGCTGCTCCTCCTCCTGGCGGTGAAGAAAAAATGGATTCTTCTGCCGGCGGCCGCCGCGGCGGCGGTTCTTTTGGTGGGAATCTGGACGGCGCGCAACTGCGCGGTGTACGGGCGCTGCGTCCTGCTGACCGCCGCCGGAGGCTACGACCTGTGGGTCGGCAACAATCCGGATTCCTTGGGGGAACAACTCGTGACTCCCGAGATCAACCAGTACCTGAGCGAGCACGGGTTTCTGGAAACCGACCGTCACGGCACGGAGATGTATTTCCAATACATGCTTTCGGATCCGGGGGGATTTCTCGGACTGCAAATGGTGAAAACCGCGAAATTCTTCAGCGCCCTGCGCACATCCGCATGGTGGTTTCACCTCTCGGGGATCTCCCGGCTGGTCACCTTCCTGCTTTCCGCCCCCTTTTATTTTTTCTATCTGGCGGTCGGCGGCGCCGGCTGGATCTCGGCCTTGCGCAAAGGGCCGGCCGCGGCCCGGATCGCCGCCCTGCTCGCGCTGATTGTGCCGGCGGCGGCGATTCCGATCACTGTGACCAGCCGGCTGCGGTACCCCATGTACCCGTTCCTCGCCGCACTGAGCGTGTTGGCGATCCTGCGGCTGCGGCGGGGGGAGATTCCGCGCCGCCAATTCCTGGCCGCCGGCGGGTTCGCCGCCGCCGCGACGGTCGCCGATCTGATCCTCAGCGCTCCGCAGATACCGGAACGCATCGTTCAATTGTTCCAATAGCCTGAATCCGGAATTGAAACGCGGGCGGGAAGCGCCGGGACGCGGCGGGAGAAGGGCATGATGCGCATCAGCGGAAACGAGTTGCTCGACGGGCGCGGACGGACTCTCCTCCTGCGGGGCGTCAATCTCGGCGGGAGCAGCAAGGTGCCCTTCCGTCCGGACGGCGCCACGCACATCCGCGAAAATTTTTTCGGTCATCGCGGGGTTTCGTTCGTCGGCCGGCCCTTTCCGCTGGAGGAGGCCGACGAGCACCTCGGGCGCCTGCGGGCGTGGGGCTTCAATTTCCTGCGCTTCCTCGTCACCTGGGAGGCGGTCGAGCACGCCGGGCCGGGGATCTACGACGAGGAGTACCTCGAGTACGTGCGCGCCGTCGTGGAAAAAGCCGGCCGGCACGGCTTTCTGCTGTTCATCGATCCGCACCAGGACGTGTGGAGCCGGTTTTCCGGCGGAGACGGCGCACCGGGCTGGACTCTCGAGGCCGCCGGTTTCGACCTCCGCAACCTGCACGCGACCGGGGCGGCTGTCCTGCATCCCTTCCACGAAGGCCCGCTTCCGCGGATGATCTGGCCGACCAACGAAGCCAAGCTGGCGGCCGGGACGATGTTCACGCTGTTCTTCGGCGGGAATGTTTTCGCCCCCCGGCTCCGGGTGGAGGGCGAACCGATCCAGGATTTTCTCCAGCGCCGCTACCTCGGCGCCGTGTGCCGACTGGCCGAGCGGCTGAAGGACCTGCCCTGCGTCGTCGGCTACGACACCTTGAACGAACCCGGCAAGGGGTTTCTCGGCTGGGAGGATCTGCGCCGGCCGGGCGGCTATGTTAAAGTCGGCCCGCTGCCGAGCCCGTTTCAATCCATGCTGCTCGGCTCCGGGTTTTCACAGGCGGTCGAAGTTTGGGAGGCCGGCCCGACGGGATTCCGCAGGACGGGAAGCCGGATTTTGAACGAAGGCAGACGAAGCGCTTGGCTGCCGGGCAGGGAGTGCCCCTGGCGCGGGCACGGGGTCTGGGATGTCGGGGCGGACGGCCGGCCGCGCTGTCTGGCGCCGGAGTATTTCGCCGCGCGCAACGGAAGGCGGGTGGATTTTTCTCAGGATTATTATCTGCCCTTCGCCCGCCGTTTCGCCGAGGCCGTCCGCGCGGTGGATCCCAAGGCTGTCGTTTTCATCGAAAGTTCGCCGGAGACTCCACCGCCCGAGTGGAAGGCCGGCAACATCGTTTACGCTCCGCACTGGTACGACGGATCGGTCCTGTTCTTCCGCAACTTCTCGGCTTGGCTGGCCACCAATGCCCACACCGGGCGGCCGATCTTCACCCCGTGGTACATCCGGCGCTCCTTCCGCGAGCAGCTCGAGTTGTTCCGCTGTTGGGCGGAGCAAAGGCTGGACTCCCCTCCGGTTCTGATCGGCGAATCCGGGATCGCCTACGACCTGCAGGACAAACGGGCTTACCGGACGGGCGATTTCCGCCAGCAGGCGCGCGCGATGGACCGGCTGATGCGCGCGTTCGAGGACGCGCGGCTGAGTCTGACGCTGTGGAACTACACAGCCGACAACACCAACGCCCACGGGGACGGTTGGAACAACGAGGACCTTTCCATCTTCAGCCGCGACCAGCAGAGCGACCCGCGCGACGTGAATTCGGGGGGGCGCGCTTTGGGGGCGGTGGTGCGGCCGTATGTCCGGGCGGCGGCCGGGGAGCTTCTGCGGATGAGCTTCGACGTCCGCCGGCGGACCTTCTCCTGCGCCTTCCGCCACGCCGCCGACGTGATCGGACCAACGGAGGTCTTTGTCCCGCGGTTCCACTACCCGGACGGGGCGGACGTGAGCGTCTCCGACGGAACCTATGAGTACCGGTGGGAGGAGCAGGTCCTCCTCTACCGCCACACCGCCGCGCGGGAAACCCACACAATCCGGATCCGGCCGAGGCGCTAGGAGGGCGGGAGGCGGGCGCCGGGCGCGATTCCAAGGGACGGGGTTCCGGGGAATCGGGAACGCCTGCAAGGTAAAAAAAGACCTGCAGGAACCACTCCGAGGCCGCATACAGCCGATCCTTCGAGGCCGGAAGGCCGCCCGGGGGGAGAGGGGGCGCTTGAGGAATCCGCCGCGATCGGTTTCCGCACCGCCGGCTCGCGGCGATGAAAAGGAATCCCGGCCTCAGCGAGATTCGATCCATGTCTTGACGATTCATAATTGCGGAGAAATGCGCCCGCCGTTTCTCTCGCGGCGCGTGGGGGGCGTGCGTCCTGCACCGGACGGAAGACCGGCTTCTCCTGATCGACGCCGGATTGGCTAAGCGGGATTACGAGTCGCCGGCCGGGAAGCAGGAACTCCTTAAACGAATCTTCGGCGGGGTCGAGGATCCGGCAATTGCCGCCGTCCATCAGATCCGGCGGCTGGGATACGCCCCGGAAGCGGTGACCGACATCCTGATGACGCGCCTGCATTTCGACCATGCCGGAGGTCTGCCGGATTTTCCCAAAGCCGCCGTGCACGTCCAGGCCCGGGGACTGCGGTTTTTCCCCGCGGCGCATCCGGCTGACCATTTCCGGGGGTAAACACCCCTTCGGGATCGCCCTGCAATATGGTAGAACGGTGACCGGCTTTCCCCGTTCCGCAGCGGGAGGGGGAGACCCAATCCTTGAAGCAAGGACTATCCATCGTTGAATGCCAGACAGGAGTCACCCCTTCCGAAAAATTGGGCGCTTCGGTTTTCCATGATCTGGACCGGCCAGGTCTTCTCGATTTTCGGCTCGATGCTGGTCCAGTTCGCGCTGGTCTGGTGGCTCACCGCCCAAACCGGATCCGCGCTGGTCCTGACCGTCGCCACGCTGGCGGCGCTGCTGCCGACGGTGTTGATCGGACCCTTTGCCGGTGCGTTCATCGACCGCCACAACCGCCGCTGGATCATGGTGGCCGCCGACAGCCTGGTGGCGCTGGTCACGCTCTGGCTGGTGATCCTGAATGCCCGGGGGTGGATGGAAGTCGGGCACGTATATGCGGCGATGCTCTTACGGGCCGCGGCGGGCACCTTCCACTGGCCGGCGATGCTGGCGTCGACCTCGTTGATGGTCCCCCAGAAACACCTGGCGCGGGTGGGCGGGTTGAATCAAACCCTGAACGGAGCTTTGGGAATCGTGGCGCCGCCGACGGGCGCGCTGCTGGTGATGGTCTTCCCGATGCATTGGGTGCTGTCGATCGATCTCCTCACCGCGGTGTTGGCGGTCCTGCCTCTGCTGGCGATCGGCGTGCCGCAGCCGGCGGCGCCGCAGGGACATCCGGAAGAACCCCGGAAAAACATCCTCCAAGATATGCGCGTCGGCTTCCGCTATATCCGCGGCTGGAAGGGCGGCCTGCTGATCATGGCGGTGGCCGTGGTGGTGAAGTTTTTCCTCAATCCGGCCTATTCCCTGCTGCCGATCCTGGCGGTCAAACACTTCGGCGGCGGCGCACTCGAGATCGGCTGGCTGGACGCCGCCTCGAGTGTGGGGACGGTGGCGGGCGGATTGCTGCTTTCGGTTTGGGGCGGATTCAAGCGCCGGATCGTGACCGTCCTGCTGGGCATGACGGGCATGGGGACGGGCTTGCTCTTGGTGGGGTTGACGCCGCCGGACTTCTTGGCGATGGCGCTGGCCGCCATCGCCTGGGCGGGGGTGATGGGATCCCTGGTGGACGGCCCGGTCTTTGCGATTTTTCAATCGGTGATCGAACCCGGAATCCAAGGGCGGGTGATCTCGGTGTTCTTGAGCCTGATCACCGCCGTGGTTCCCCTGGGAATGATTTTCAGCGGATTGTTTGCGGACCGATTTGGAACGCCGATGCTGTTCGTGATCGCCGGGCTGGTCGCCCTGGCCGGGGCGGGGGTCTCGTTCGGCTCGAAGGAGATCCTGACCCTAGAACAAAATGCGCCGAGATGGGCGGATGAAACCCCGCCGGGCGCGGCACCGCCGATCCCATAGCCCGAACCCCCGGCGCCGGATCGGGCCGGGCGCGGCGGCCGATCGTTCGAACGCGCGGGCGGTTCCGTTCTTCCCGCGATGCGCGCGACGAGCGCGAAGGCGTGACGCCGGCATGGGGCGCTTTGCGCGCTTCGGGAAAAACGGAACCGCGTTGGAAATGGAATCGGGTTTATGATACAACGACGCGCGCGGTGAAGGCGCCGTAGGAAAAGCCCCGACATGGATTACCTACAATCGCTGAATGCGCGGCAACGCGAAGCGGTGGAGTGCGGCGAGGGGCCGGCGCTGATCGTGGCCGGTCCGGGCTCCGGCAAGACGCGCGTGCTGGCCTGCCGGTTCGCACATCTTGTCCTGCAGGCGGGGATCGCGCCGCGGCAGATCCTCGCCGTGACCTTCACCAACAAGGCCGCCCGGGAGATGCGCGAACGGATCGAGCGCCTGCTGGCCGCGGCGGACGGGGGCGACGGGCGGGAGCGAGGCCTGCGCCATCTGTCGATCGGAACCTTTCATTCATTGTGCGCCCGCTGGCTGAGGCGCGACGGCGAGGCGGTCGGCCTGCCGCGGGATTACGTGATCTTCGACGGCGACGATTCCGAGCGGACCGTGAAACAGGCCCTGCTGGACTGCAACCTGAACATCAAGCAATATTCCCCCGGGGCGGTCCAAAGCGCGATCTCGCGCGCCAAGAACGAGATGCTGTCCCCCGAACGGTTCCCAAACCTCACGCCCTTCGAACGCGCCGCGGGAAAGGCCTACCGCCGCTACCAGGAGCTGCTCGCCGCCAGCCGCGCCGCCGATTTCGACGACCTTCTGCTGTTGGCCGTGCGCCTGTTCCGGGAGCACCCCGAAATCCTCGGGCGCTACCAGGAGCGCTACCTGCACATCCTGGTGGACGAATTCCAGGATACGAACGAAGTCCAGTACGCATTGGTGAAATTGCTGGCTGAGAGGGGCCGCAACCTTTACGTTGTGGGCGACGCCGACCAGTCCATTTACCGCTGGCGCGGCGCGGATTACCGCAACGTCCAGCGCTTCCGGGAGGATTTTTCCGGAGCGCGGACGATCCTGCTCGAGGAGAACTACCGCTCGGTGCAGAACGTGCTCGACGCGGCGATGGGCGTGATCCGCGTCAACCGCGGACGGGTGGACAAGAAGCTCTTCACCCGCCGCGGCGCGGGGCGGAAGCTCGTCCTGCGCGAGGCCTACGACGAGCACGACGAAGCGCGGTTCGTGGTCGAGACGATCTCCGAGCTGACGGCGCAGATGCCTGGCGAAGGCGAGCGGACTCTCCGACCCGGGGATTGCGCGGTGATGTACCGCACCAACGCCCAATCGCGCGCCCTGGAGGAGGAATTCATCCGCGCCAACCTGCCCTACCGGCTGGTCGGCGCCCAGCGCTTCTACGGCCGGCGCGAGGTGAAGGACGCGCTGGCTTACCTGCGCCTGGTCCACAATCCGGCCGACGCGGTCAGCTTGGCGCGGGCGATCAATACCCCGACCCGCGGGATCGGCGATAAGGCCTTTGCCGCACTGCAGGAGGCCGCCGCGCGCGGGGGCCGGCAGCCGGGGACGCTGTTGCTGGCGATGGCCGATGCGGCGGCGACGGCCCGCCTCGCCGCGCTTCTCCCGCCCCGCGCCGCGCCCGCCTTCGCCGCTTTTGGACGGATGCTGGCCGATTGGCGCGCGGCGGCGGGCAAGGATACGGTCCCGGAATTGCTGAGGCGGATCCTGCGGGATATCCGCTACCGCGAATTTCTGCGGAACGGCTCGGAAGAGGGCGACGAACGCTGGGAAAACGTGGAGCAATTGATTGCGGTTGCCGAGGAGTTCGAGGAGATTCCGCTCGACCGCTTCCTAGAGGAGATCGCGCTCGTTTCCGATCAGGATACGCTGACCGAGGCGCAGGACGCGCCGGTGCTGCTCACCCTCCACGCGGCCAAGGGATTGGAATTTCCGGTGGTGTTCCTCGTCGGCTTGGACGACGGATTGCTTCCGCACATGCGCTCGATGGACGACCCGGAGGCGATGGCTGAGGAGCGCCGGCTGTTCTACGTGGGAATCACCCGCGCGATGGACCGCTTGTATCTGTTGCGCGCGTTCCGGCGGTCGGCCGGGGGCGGCGGCGGACTGATGGACGAATCGCGCTTCCTGCGCGACATCCCGCCGGACCTGCTGAGCGGGGAGGAATCCGCCGGGCGGACCTTCCCGTTCCGGCGCCGGATCGAATCGCCGCTCCGCGAAACGCCGGAGTCCGGCGCGCCGCGCGAATCCAAGTTCCGCAGCGGGATGCGAATCCGCCACAACCGCTTCGGCGAGGGCATCATCCTCGAAAGCCGGGTCCACGGCGGAGACGAAATCCTCACGGTCGAATTCGAATCGGCCGGCCTCAAGCGGTTGGACGCCGACGCCGCGCCGATCGAAGCGATCGAGTAGCCTTCCGCATCCAGCCCGCGCGCCATGGTCTCCGGGGGATGCGGGCCTTCCCGGGAGAGGACAGCCTATTCAAGCCCCAAAGCCCGTCCTGCAATGGACGCCGACGAACCGAAGGATCTTGCCGGCCGCGGCGGTTAAATTCGCGCACCGTACGGTTTCCTGGGGTTGATGGTTTTATTACGCCGGCTTTGATGCATGCTCTTCACGCTTTGACGCGGATGTTCGGCGCGCTGTTCTTCCCGCTTGCCGCCGACGGTTTATTAAAGTGAGCCGTGGACGGTTCCTGCGGATCCGCATCGATGTACAATGACGGCGTCCGGAGGAACCGCAATCACCCGCCGACGAAACAGCTGGGCCGGAAGGCTGAGCGTCCGGTGGCCCGTCGGGCGGGAGGAGCAGTGATGAAGTTGGGCGGAGGCGAGTCATGAACATTTTGGTCACCGGCGGCGCCGGGTACATCGGTTCGGGATGCGCACAGATGCTGCTCGAGGCGGGGCATGCGGTGACGGTGTTCGACGCGCTGCTTACCGGCCACCGCGCGGCGGTACCCGCGGGGGCGAAGTTCATCCAGGCAAACCTGGCGGACCGCGAGGCGCTGCGGGCGGCGCTGATGGAGGGGAAATTCGACGCGGTGATGCATTTCGCCGCCTTCATCGAAGCCGGGGAATCCATGCGCGACCCGGGCAAATACATGCACAACAACGTAACCTGCTCGATCGCGCTGTTGGAGGAGGTCCAACGCGCGGGAATCCGGCGGTTCGTGTTCTCCTCCAGCGCGGCAGTGTACGCCTCGAGCGACAAGCCGCTCACGGAAGATTCCCCGATCAAGCCGAGCAACGTCTACGGCCAGACAAAGCTGATGGTCGAGCAGACCCTCGAGTGGTACCACCTCGTCCACGGCTTGCGGTACGCCGCGCTGCGCTACTTCAACGCGGCGGGCGCGCTGCCCGGCCGGGGCGAGGACCATCCCGCCGAAAGCCACCTTATCCCGCTCGTCCTGCGGGTCCCGCTCGGCCTCCTGCCCGCGGCGAAAATCTTCGGCGACGATTACCCCACCCCCGACGGAAGCGCGATCCGCGACTACATCCACGTCGCCGACCTGATCTCGGCGCATCTGCAGACGCTCGACGCGCTGGCGGAGAAGCCGCGCCTGGTGTACAACCTCGGCAACGGCGCGGGGTATTCGGTCAAACAGGTGATCGAAGTCGCCCGCGAGGTCATTGGGCATCCGATCCCCGCCGAGGTCACTCCGCGGCGGGCCGGCGACGCGGCCCGCTTGGTGGCCTCCTCGGAGAAGATCCGCCGCGAGCTGGGCTGGGCGCCGCGCGTCCCCGCCCTGCGCGACATTATCGACAGCGCCTGGCAATGGCACCGGTCCCATCCGCGGGGATACGACGACCGTTGATATATAATCGAACGCGATCCTGAGACTCACGCGATCGTCCAGACCAAGGCCGCCTCGGTCTAGGAAAACACCGTGCCGACTCAAACGAAACGTCCCGTCGGAAAGAAAACGACCCGCACCCCTGCGCCCTCTTCCGAGCCGCTCGTCCCGCCGGACAGCCGGCTCGACATCCTCGGAGTGGGCTTGGCCGGGTTGGGCCTCCTGACTCTGATCTTCTTTTTCGCGGCCGAGCCGGAGACGCTTCCCGCCGCCTGGGTCCTGCTCTTGCGGCGCCTGTTCGGCCTCGGCGCTTTCCTCGCCCCGCTGATCTTCGCCGTCCCGGGCGTATACCTCATCCTGAGGCGGTTCCGCGCGATGCTGCCCGTCCCCGCGCCGGATCGGATCGCCGGGATAGCGGTCCTGTTCCTCGGATCGCTGATGCTGGCGCACCTGCTCACGTATCCCACACGCGACACGATTTTCCTGACGGCCCGCGACGGAAACGGCGGCGGATACACGGGCGCGCTGCTGCTGCACGTGTTCCTCTCGCTGATCGACTATGCCGGAACCGTCCTGGTGCTGGCGGCCTGGTTGCTGGTGGGTATCCTGCTCGCCTTCCGCGTCTCGATCCCGGAACTCATCCGTCTTCTCTGGCCCGTGTGTCAAAGGTTGGGAAATTTCCTGCGGGCTCGGTGGCAAGCCGCGCGCCTTCGTTTGCGCTCCCGTTCGCAGACCGCCTCTCCGGCCGTCCGTTACGATCGGCCCACGGCTGAATCCGAACCGGTCCTCCGCCAATCCGGTGTTGCGCCGGCGCCCGCCGTTCCCTCGGCCGCCGTGGGGGAATCCGAAGCCCAGCCGCACATACCCCCCCGGGGCGAAGAGGAGCCGGTCATCACGATCGGCGTTCCGGAACCTCCGCCGCCGTGGGCGCTGCCGGCGGCCGGACAGGTGCTCAATCCTGGAATGGAAGCGGCGTCAGACGAGAACATCGACCGCCAGCGGGCCAAGATTATCGAAGATACCCTGGAGAGCTTCGGGGCGTCGGCCAAGGTGGTGGAGATCAACCGCGGGCCGACGATCACGCAATTCGGGGTCGAACCGGGGTTCGCCGATACGCGCGGCGGAAAAACCACCCGGATTAAAGTCAGCAAGATCGCCGCGCTATCCGACGACATCGCCCTGGCCCTCGCCGCGCCCTCGATCCGGATCCAGGCGCCCGTGCCGGGCAAGGGATTCGTCGGGATCGAGGTCCCGAACGCGGAAATCTCGCTGGTCGGACTGCGCGACGTTGTCGAATCGGACGCGTTCCGCGAAAGACGGTCGCCGCTGCGGATCGCACTCGGCAAGGACGTCTCCGGCCGACCGGCGGTGGCCGACCTGGCGAAAATGCCGCACCTGCTGATCGCGGGGACGACCGGCTCGGGAAAATCGGTGTGCGTCAACGCGATCCTCGCCTGCTACCTGCTGCACAACACCCCGGACGACCTGCGGCTGCTGCTGGTCGATCCGAAACGGGTCGAACTCACCTCCTACAACGGCATTCCGCACCTCTTGGCGCCGGTGGTGGTGGAGCTGGAGAGGGTGGTGGGCGCGCTGCAGTGGGTGACGCGCGAGATGGATGAGCGCTACCGCAAGTTCAGCGGCGCGAAGGTGCGCAACCTCGAGGAGTACAACCGCGGGGCGGCGGAGCGCGGCGAGAAGCCGCTGCCGGTGTGGGTGGTGGTGATCGATGAACTGGCGGACCTGATGCTGATGGCGCCGGACGAAGTCGAGCGGATCCTCACCCGCATCGGACAGCTTTCGCGCGCGACGGGCATCCACATGATCATCGCCACCCAGCGGCCGTCGGTGGACGTGCTTACCGGGCTGATCAAGGCTAACATCCCCGCGCGGATCGCCTTCGCGGTCGCCTCGCAGGTCGACAGCCGGGTGATCCTCGACCAACCGGGCGCGGAAAAACTGCTCGGCCGCGGCGATATGCTGTTCCAATCCCCGGATTCGCCGAATCTCGTCCGCCTGCAGGGAGCCTACGTCTCGGAGCCGGAGCTCATGCGGCTGGTCCAATATTGGCGGGCGGCGTACGTGGCGCGCCAGCCGAGCGTCCCGGTGACGCACGGCGCGACGAACGCGCCGGCGGGTCCGGACGGCGGACGGATCCTCGACGAGCCGGATTTTCCGATGCAGCAGATGCCGATGTTCGAGCAAGAGGCCGACGGATCCGGCGAGGACAAACTGATCGAGGAGGCGATCGCCGCGGTGCGGCAGTGGCGCAAGGCCTCGACCACGCGGTTGCAGCGTCACTTCCGCATCGGCTACACCCGCGCCGCGCGGCTGATGGATCAGCTCGAGGAGCGCGGGATCATCGGCCCGCCGACCCAGGGCTCCCAGCCGCGGGAAGTGATCGACTATGGGGAGGGGGCGGAAGAGGAGTTCGCGTAAAGCGGGTATAATCCTGTCCATCCTGGGAAACGCTGGTAAAAGGGGAATCCCCCGAAAAACTGCGCCCAAAAAAGGAGAGAAATATGCAACAGACAATCGTCAATCCGCCCGTTACACCCCCGCCCGGATCCGAGCCCGCCAAGAAGAGCCCCGTGGCGTTGATCATCTCGATCATCGCCGCCGTCATCCTCTCTATGTGCTGCTGCTGCCCCGGCGTTTCCCTGCTGACAGGCCAGGGCACGTGGGAAACCTACGGGATGATGGGCGACCAATCCGGCACCATCGAGCCGATGTACGGCCTGATCTGCATCGGCGCGGCGATCATTCCGCTGTTCATTCCGGTCATCGTCTTCCTGGTCCAGCGCTCGAAGAAATAATCCACCGCCGGCCCGAATGCGGGTTTCCTCCGCATGAGGTTATTTTCGGGGGAGAAAATTTATAGGAAGAGAAATCCTTTCGGATGCGCGGGTTCCTGCCTCTCGAACATCCCGGCGAGGATGAGTCGCAGGAACCGTTTTTTTCGCATTGTTTGGAGGCTTTATGGAACCCCTTCCGTCCTCCGCGCCGATCCCGGCGACGCCGAAGAGGGGATTGTCAACCCCCGTGATTGTGGCCATCACCTCTTCGGTTTTCCTGTCCCTGATTTGTTGTTGCTCCAGTATTCTGACCCTCTCGGGATTCTTTTCCCCTTATGTCATCATTAACGGCGAAAAAACCTACCTCAACAACCCCGCCGGGTTATGCTGCATCGGGGCGGGGTTTGTTCCTTGGTTGATCACGGGGATCCTCTGGCTGGTCACCCGCCAAAAAGAGGGGTAGGAGTTCACCGCCGGGAATCCGCTGCCGGAATAATGGGCGCCGGTACAAAACCGGAAGCGCCGCAAACGGCGGCATGCAAAACCGGCGAGCCGCAGGAAATCCATTCTCACGGGAGTGAGCATCATGAAGGCGCTGTTCATCGGCGGGACCGGCCTGATCAGCTCGGCCTGCGCGGAGCGGGCGTTCGCGGACGGCTGGGAGCTGACGGTGCTCAACCGGGGGCGATCGCGCAAGTATCCCGCGCCCGCCGGAGCGGAGGCAATCCCCGGCGACGTCCACGGGGATTTGGAAACCCTCCGGTCGCTGCTGGACGGTCGCGAATTCGACACGGTTGTGGATTGGATCGCCTACACGCCGGCCGATGTCGAGCGCGACATCGCCCTGTTCCGCGGCCGGACGCGGCAATTCATCTTCATCAGTTCGGCCAGCGCCTACCGGAAACCGCCGGCGGATTACCGGATCACCGAGAGTACGCCGCTGGAAAACCCATTTTGGGAGTATTCGCGCAATAAAATCGCCTGCGAGGATCGGCTGCTGCGCGAATTCCGGGAACGGCAATTTCCGGCCACGATCGTCCGCCCCTCGCTGACCTACGGCCCTTCGCAAATTCCGCTGTGCGTCAACTCCTGGGAGCACCCCTACACCGCGATCGACCGCATCCGGCGCGGGAAGCCGGTGATCGTCCCGGGGGACGGGACCTCGCTGTGGGTGATGACCTGGAACGCGGACTTCGCCGTCGGGTTCTGCGGATTGATGGGGATGGGGAAAGCCGTCGGCGAAATATTCCACATCACCTCCGACGAGGCGCTGCCGTGGAACCAAATTTACCTTGAAGCCGGCCGGGCGGCGGGTGCGGAGCCGAAGCTGGTCCACGTCCCCTCGGACCTGATCGCCGCCTACGATCCCGATGCAGTGGGGAGCCTGCTGGGGGATAAATCCCACAGCCTGGTCTTCGACAACGCCAAGATCAAATCCTTCGTTCCGGACTTCGCCCCGAAGGTGCGGTGGGCGGAGGGAGTCCGCCGGGCGCTGGATTGGTTCGACGCGGATCCGCGGCGCTGCACAATCGACGGCGAGGCCAGCGCGAAATGGGATAAAATCCTGTCGGAGTACGAGAAAACTTTCCCGGGCAGATGATTTCAAAGTCCGGTTGTGGAAAACCTTTTCGCCGCAAAGACGCAAAGAACGCAAAGGTTTTAAATTTGTTACTGCTCAGCTGGTAATCGTCATGCCGGAGTGAAATTAGCCGGCATCCAGTAAATCTTCAATAAATACTGGACCCCGTCTTCGAACCTTGCTTCCCCCGCTTCCCCCGCTTCGCGAGGGCGGGCGCGAGGGCGGGAGCGAGGGCGGGCGCGGGGGAGCCACGCCGGGGTGACATACAAAACCTATAACACCGGTGATGTTATGCTGAGATTATTCTGTCGAAATAAGCTGCCTAAGCAGTTGCCAAAATATTTATATTACTTCTTGGCGCCCTTGACGTCACCCGGCCCGCCCACCGGGGACGGGCTTCGCGGTAAACGGTTTTTTAAAACCCATTCTATGCAGGAGGAATCATGAAAATCAAGGAGATCGCCGCCGCATCATTGAACGAACAACAATTCATCGAGCAAAAGGTCGCCGAGATCCAAACCGCCGTCGGAAGCGGCCTGGCGATCAACGCGCTTTCGGGGGGCGTGGATTCCTCGGTGGTGACGATGCTCGGGCACCGGGCGCTTGGAAAGCAATTGAAAACCGTGTTTATCCAGAACGGCCTGATGCGCCGGGACGAACCGGAGCGGGTTGCCGCAACCTTTAAAAAGCTCGGCGTTAAGGTCGAAGTCGTCGACGCCCGCAAGGAGTTCTTCGCCGCGCTGAAGGGCGTCGTCGATCCGGAACAGAAGCGCGAGGCGATCACGCAGACCTTCTACAAGAACGTGTTCGGCAAGATCGTCCAAAAAAGCGGCGCCAAATTCCTCCTGCAGGGAACGATCCTGACCGACGTCGACGAAACCGTGGCGGGGATCAAGCGCCAGCACAACGTCTTCGAACAACTGGGGATCGATCCGCAGCAAGCCTTCGGCTACCGGATCCTCGAACCGCTGATCCAATTGCGCAAGGACGGCGTGCGCAAGGTCGGGCGCGCGCTCGGATTGCCGGCCGAAACTTTCGATCGGATTCCCTTCCCCGGACCGGCGCTCGCGGCGCGGGTCATCGGCGAAGCCGCGCCGGAACGGATCGAGACCGTGCGCAAAGCCACCGCGGTCGTCGAGCGGATGCTGAAGGACAGCGGCGCGTTCCAATACCTGGCGATCCTGCATCAGGACCGGGTGACCGGGATGCGCAAGGGCAGGCGCGAGTTCGGCCAGCAGATCGAAATCCGCTGCTGGGACAGCCTGGATGCGCGCACCGCGGCGCCGACCAAACTGCCGATCGAAACGCTGTTGACATTGGCCGAGGCGATCCTCAAGGAAGTCCCCGGCGTAGTCAGCGTGACCTACAACCTCGCCCCCAAGCCGCCGTCGACGATCGAAGCGGTGTGAAGACGGACCATGGACGATGGACCATCGACCATCGCCTTTTTTAGATCGTTACGGGTGGTGCGTCCCTCAATAATTAAGCAGCCAGTCTAAAATTGGTCAACGTCCATCCTCCATAACCGGATTCTATTCCCTATAGGTTACAATTCCCGATAATGACTGGCCGCAAAATGGCTTTCTGCCCCGCCGTGATGCTTCTTGTTGCGATGGCCGCCTGCTCGCAGGGCGAGTCGCCGACGCCATCCGTGATGCCGACCCAGCCGGCCGTCCCCAGCGCGACGCCCACGCCTCCTCCGTTTGCGCTGTTGATGGCGCCCGAGCCTCTCGCCACCGAGGCCGGCAAGCGCGCGGCGCAGGCGGTGGAGGAATTCGCCGCACAGCAAGGCTGGCAGATCCTGCGCGTGACGCCCGGCGACGACATCCTCGGCGGGCGGAGCGCAAGCGGCCTTCGCTTGGCCGCGGTCGTCGAGGCCGATCTCGGACCGGCGCTTGCCTCCGCGGCGCAAGCCCACCCGGAGATCCGCTTTGTAGCCGCCGAGGCGGGCGGAACCGAGCCGCTTCCAAATCTGCTGGTGGTGGGCGGGGAAAACCTCCGCCGCGAACAGGCGGCGTTCATGGCCGGGCTGCTCGCCACGATCGAGAACCGCAACGATTACGTCGGTTGGATCGGCGAGGCGAACACCGATCGCGGAAAGATCTACCGCAACGGTTTCCGGCACGGGGTCCGCTACCTCTGCCCGCGCTGCCGGATCTTCACTCTCGAGATCGCCGCGGGCGCGGATCCCTCGGCCGGGACCACCGCCGCCGCGGACCTGCTGACAAATTACATCGACACCGCCTCGGCCATGCCCGGCACCGCGTGGGATGAGGGGCTCCATCATTTGGCGCGGAACGGGGTCCGCATCGCCGGGGCCAGGCCGGATTTCTACCTGGCCGTCTTCGGAAACGGAACCCGCGAAGGCGCGAAAAGCGTCCTGGGGGAAATCGCATTCCGTCCGGACATCCTGTTGAAAGATCTTCTGCCGCGATTCCTGGGAGGGGAGGCCTTCGCCGAGGCGGTTCCTTACAGCCTGGAAAACGGCGGGCTGGAATACGCGCCCTTTCCGAACGAGTGGATTTCCGCCGCGCGCCAAGAATACCTGATAAAAATCCTCGCCGAGGTGGCCGCTGGCCGGCTCGACATCGGCGTCGATCCGTTGACCGGCGATGAAATTTGATCCGGCACGTAAAGGCGCGCCGGCGGTGCGGAGAGCATCCAGCGGGCGCCGGACCAACACGATTCCGCCCGTCCCCATCCCGCAAGGCGGCTGAAAGTCCTGCTCCATGCCCATCCCCGAAAAACTGATCCTGGATCTGGATGACACCATCCTGGATTATTCAGCCCCGGCCGAAGCCTTATGGCCGCGGTTGTTCCGGACTTACGCCGAACGGATGGGGATCCCGGCCGCCCGGCTGCAGGAGGCGGTGGACGCCAGCCGGCGCTGGTATTGGTCCGACGCGGACCGATTCCGCGAGGGGCGGCTGGACCTGAAGCGGGCGCGCCGTTTTTTCATCCGGCGGGGATTCGAACAACTGGGCCGGACCGATTTCGCGACGGCCGACGAATTGGCGGACGTCTTCACCCGCGAGCGTGAAATCGTCGTGCGGCCGTTCGGGGGCGCGGTCGAGGCGTTGGAACGGATCCGGCGGGCCGGATCGCGGACGGCGCTTCTGACCAATGGAGAATCCTCGATCCAGCGGGCGAAGATCGAGCGCTTTCGCCTGGCGGAATATTTCGACGCGATCCTGATCGAGGGCGAACGAGGGATCGGCAAGCCGGATCCGCGGGCGTTCCAGGCCGCGCTGGAGGCGTTGGATGCGCGGCCGGAAGGGACCTGGATGATCGGCGACGATCCGGAGTACGACATCCGCCCGGCAAAGGATTTGGGAATGCGCGCCGCCCGGATCGGAAAGCCGCCCCCGGCGGCCGGAAACGGCCCGGACCCCTCGTTTCCATCCCTGCAAGCGCTGGTTGACCATTGGGAGTCGTGAGGCTCGCGAGGCGGACCGACGGGAGCGGGGAGGGGGCGGGCGGGGAAAAACCCGCCGCCGCCGCGGAATTCCGCGGAAAAAGAGAATAATTGACATGCCCGAAGGTGCGTGCTAAAATCCGCCAAACTCACTCCCGGAAGGATTTCTCGAATGGCACAGCGAACAACCGGCACCGTCCGATGGTTCGACGGGTCCAGAGGGTACGGCTATATCCGGACGGAGAAAGGGCACGAAGTGTTCGTGCACTATTCGTCGATTGTCGGTTCGGAATTGCAGAACCTCCGCGAAGGGGAAAAAGTGGAGTTCGCCGTGGAGGAAACCGTCCGCGGTTTGCAGGCAACGGGCGTGGTCCGGATGAATTAATCGGTTTTCCAAAAGCGGTTGTCCGCGCAAGGAACATCGAATGATCCCCGGCCCCCTCGGCGGGGATTTTATTTTTCAGCGATAATCGGAGCGGCGAAAATCTTTTCGACGGCTTCGGCCGGAAGGGCGGGCGGAAAACGTCGGTCGGAGGCCCCGGCCTCGAGGGCGGGCGGCTTCCCGTACCGGCGGCTTCCCCGAATCCGGCCCCGCCGTCGAATTTCAGGCAAAGGTGAACCATGAGTATGGATTTGCGGATTCTTCCCTTGGGCGGATTGGGCGAGGTCGGCAAGAACATGATGCTGATAGAAACCCCGACCGACGCCCTGATCGTGGACGCCGGGTTGATGTTCCCCGAGAACGACATGCTCGGGATCGACTACATCATCCCGGACTTCAATTCCGTGCTGGACCGGCGCGCCCGCGTGCGCGGGATCGTCGTCACCCACGGCCACGAGGATCATACCGGGGCGATCGACCATGTCGTCGAAACTTTTCCGGCGCCGATCTACGCCACGCCGCTGACCAGCGGCTTGTTGGAGGTCAAGCTTTCCCGCGCCGGCCTGCAAAACCGCACCACCCTCAACACCGTGCGGGCGGGGGAGAAGGTGCAGATCGGTCCGTTCGGGGTGGAATTCTTCCACGTCTGCCATTCGATACCGGACGGTGTGGGACTCGGCATCACCACGCCGTCCGGGTTGATCGTGCATTCGGGCGATTTCAAGTTCGACCACACGCCGGTGGACGGCAGGCCGACCGATTACGCCGCGCTGGCGGATTTCAGCAAACGCGGGGTGTTGGCGCTGCTTTCGGATTCGACCAACGCCGACCGGCCGGGATGGACTCCTTCCGAGGCGGTGATCGACTCGGCCTTCGACGACCTGTTCCGGGCCGCGCCGGGGAGGATCCTGATCGGATCCTTCGCTTCGTTGATCTCGCGCATCCAACAGGCGATCCGCGCCGCCGAGCGCCACGGGCGCAGGCTGGCGCTGGTGGGGACCTCGATGCAGGAAAACGCGAAAATGGCTCAGAAGCTGGGGTATCTGGAGGTTCCGAATGGGTTGCTGGTTTCGGTGGACGAGGCGCTGAAACTGCCTTCGAAAAAAGTGGTGTTGATGACGGCCGGGACGCAAGGCGAGCCTTCCTCGATCCTTGGCCGGCTGGCCACCGGGCGCAACCGCCAGTTCGACCTGGAGGAGGGGGATACGGTGGTGTTCTCCTCGCACCCGATCCCCGGCAATGAGGAGATGGTCCACCGGACGATCAACCGGCTGTTCCAGCGCGGCGCGCGGGTGATCTACGATCCGATCGCGCCGGTCCACGTCTCGGGCCACGCCAACGCCGAGGAGATGAAACTGCTGATCCACCTCGTGCAGCCGGAGCATTTCATCCCGATCCACGGCGAACTGCGCCAGCTGCACCAGCACGGGGCGATCGCGCGCGGTTTGGGGATCCCCGCCGAAAAGGTTGCGGTGGTGGAGAACGGGTACCCGATCGAATTCGAAGGCGGCGCCATGCGGGTGGGGGAGCGCGTTCCGGGCGAATACATCTTCGTCGACGGGCGGGGCGTGGGCGACATCGGCCCGGCGGTGATGCGCGAGCGCGAGCGGCTGGCGCGCGACGGATTCGTCATCGTCCGGGCGGAGATCGACCCTGCAACCCGGAGGCTGGCGGGGCGGCCGGAAATCCTCTCGCGCGGCTTCGTCTTCGTTCCGGAATCGGGGGAGCTGCTGGCGATGGCCGAGGAGAAAATCCGCGAAATCGCGGGCCGCGGGAACGGCGACCGGCTGGCCGAACGAATCGAATCGGCGCTGACGGAGTTTTTCTACCGGGAAACCAAGCGGAGGCCGATGATCTTCGTGTTGTTGAACGGAAACGGGGGAAAGGCCGGAGAGAAGCAGCAATAGTTTTTTGCAGACCCGCCGAGGAAATTCAGTCCATACCCCGGCGCCTATGTGCCGTGGTGGCTGGGTGGCAAACCAAGACCATTGACAAGCGAAGACGCAAGGACGCCAAAGCACCCCATCCGTTTCTCAACGCCTGCGCGCCGTGGCAGGTTGTCTCTTGGCAGGATTTACGATTTCGGCGTCGGGGTGCGGGCGAAGGCGGCGCAGATCGCCTCGCCCTCGCGGATGATGGTTTCCACCGTCGTGTCGTAGTAGGGCGAGGCGCGCAGCTCGGCGAAAATCGCGGCCGCTTCCGCGCAATTGCCTTCCGTTGCGCCGTAGAAGGATAGCACCGACCCGTAGGTGTAGTACACGTCGACCGAGTTGGCCTCGAGCTTCAGCGTTTCCACAACGTCCACCCCTTCGGCTTCGTTATCCTCCGCCGCGCAGCCGCGGATCGCGCAGCGCAGGACGGTTATCGCCGTCTCGTAGTTCTTCGCCTTGTAATAAATGACCCCCAGCCGGCCGTAAAGAAACGGATCGGTGTTGTCCAGCGAGAGGGCTTTCTGCGCGTTGCGCTCGGCCGCGAAGAAATCCCCCTGGTTGGCGTAGGTTTGGGCGATCGAAAGGTAGG
This sequence comes from Anaerolineales bacterium, assembly GCA_016928575.1. Lineage (NCBI taxonomy): Bacteria > Bacillati > Chloroflexota > Anaerolineae > Anaerolineales > Anaerolineales bacterium. The sequence continues at coordinate 3,949 of JAFGKK010000023.1, read as the reverse complement.
GAATCGGATCCTTCGGATTCAGATCCGCCGCCCGGGCGAAGGCCTCGATGGCTTTTTCGATCATCGCGTCGCGGGACCCCGGATCGGTTGCGATCTCCCCCAGCTTGCGGTAATTGGCGCCCAGCCGGATGTAGAGGAAGGGCAGGTTGGAGTTCAGGCGGATGGCTTCCAGGTATTCCGTTACCGCGCGTTCGTAGTAGCCGTTGCTTTCGAGCACATAGGCGTAGGCCCGGTGGACGTCCATCACCTCCGGGCCGAGGGCGGCCGCCTGCGCGCCCACATCGAGGGCGGCCGACCAGTTGGCTTGGTCGACGAGGACTTCGGCGCGGAAGGCAAGGGCAAGCGCGTTGCTGGGATCCAGCAGGAGGGCTTTCGCCGAAGCCTGATAGGCTTCGGCCAGCGTCCGGTCGCGGGTTTCCGAGTCCATCCATTCCGTGTTGGCATACCAATCCAGAACCAAAGTCCGGATCGCGTAACCTTCTGCGAAATCCGGATCGCAATAGACCATGGGATCCAGGGGATTCTGGGCTTCCTGCAAACGGTCGCGCTGTTCTGCGGGGGAGAGGGCGGCGACCGTTTCGTCGGAGAGAAGCAAAGCGGCGATGCTTTCCTTGGTCTCCTGCAGCCGGCTTCGCCGCTCCTCCAAGGACAGCCGGCCGAAGGCTTCGTCGGGGCAAATCGACGTTTCGATTGAGGCCTTCGCCTCCTTCAACCGCTGTTCCTTCTGCTCCGCCGACAGCATCAACTCGCTGGAATAAGTTTGGATGCGCGCCAGTTCCGCCCACAATTCCGGATTCCGCGGGTCCACCGCCACCGCCTTTTGATAGGCCTCGATCGCCTTGTCGAGGATCCCCGCTTCGAAGAACGCTTTCCCTTCTTCGGCGAAGGAAAGGGCCATGCGGGTCGGGGTGGGCGGCGGGGCAAAGGGCGAGCGGAGGATGCCGTGATCCAGCAGCCGATACACGCCCAGGAGAACCAGGATCACGGCGGCGTATGCGGCGGTTCTCGCCAGAGTCAAACGGGGGGGTTCGGCGGCCGGATCGAAGCGGCTTCCGCGCAATTCCATGGGATCCGGCCTCTACGCCGAAGGCTGGGGCGTGTCCGCTTTGCAGAGCGTCAACCCCTCGGCGACGTTTTCCATGGCGATCTCGTCGTCCGGCCTTTGCTGCTCGAGCAGGCGGAACACGGGGATGGCTTCGGCGCAGCGCCCGACCTTCGCCAGCGCCAGACCGTAGGTCCAGTAATACTCCGAAACCGGCCAATCGCCGAGTGGCAATCCGACGACGGTCCCGGTTTCGGTGCCGGTGTTGATGGTTCCGCCCGCGATCGCCAAGCTCAATTCCGGGATGGCTTCCTGATAGCGGCGGTTGCGGTAATACATCACGCCCAACAGGCCGTGGTAGCTGGGATTGAGCGGGGCAAGGGCGACCGCCATCTCGGCGTACTGGGCGGCCTTTCCGAATTCGCCCTGCCCGGCGTACGTCCGCGAAATAAACACGAAGGGATCGGGGCTTTTCGAATCGAGCGTCGACGCCTTGAGGTAGGCGTCGATCGCCTCTCCCGGATCGTTGACCGCCTGGTAACACTGGCCAAGCCGCAGCCAGAGATCCGCCAGCTTATTGTGCAGGTCGATGGCTTTTTGGTATTCGTCCAGCGCCTCGCTGTAATTGCCGGTCATCAGGTAGACGTATCCCATCGCCCGGTGGCTTTCCATCAAATCCGGTTTCTGGACGATGGCGGTGCGGGCCGCCGCCGAGGCGTCTTCGTAGTACTGCCAGTCCGTGTCCATCAGCACTTCCGCCAGATAGGCGTGGGCCAAGGCCAGATTGGGTTCGAGTTCGAGGCTCTTGCGCAGCTGCTTGACGGCATTCTCGTAGGCGGGCAGGTCGTTTTCCGCCTCCAGGCGGTGAATCGCTTCGCCCCACACCGCGTAGCTCATCGCGCTTTTGGAAAGCAAAACGGCGTATTGGGCGTTTTCGACCGCCCCCTGGTAATCGTGCGCGAACACCTGCACCCGCGAAAGGGCGACGTAGAGCTCGCTGTTGGTGGGTGCGAGCAGAATCGACTGCTGATAAAGCGCAATCGACGATTCCAGCTTGCCTTCCATGAACATCGCCGCGGCATCCTCGGCGTAGGAGGCGGCCGGGCGGGTGGCGGTGGGGGTCGGAAGAAACAGCGGCGGAACCCGGGGAACGACGTATGCTTGGACGATCGCAGCGCCGACGATCAGAAGGCACAGGGTGAAAATTAAAGCCAGATTAAACCGAGACGGCTTTTTCCGTTTGATTTTGTACTTGCTGGTGTGAAGGTACATGGCGATTTCCCTTAAAGATGGTAATTCCGCATGCATGTCCCGTCAAGGCAGGCTTGCCCGGGGCGTGAAAAGGTGCAGTATAATCGGCCGCATGACTACCACAGAATCCGCCGGAAAAATGGAACCGTCGCCGACGCCGAAGCGCCGGGCGAATTTAATTTGGATTTTCCTCGGCCTTTTGGTCCTGGCCGTGGCCGCCGGATCGGTCGCCGGGTACTTCACCGGGACGAAGCGGTTCTCGGAAAGCCAGGCGGCTCGACTCAGCGCCTGGAACTTAGAGCAGATCCAATTGGCGGCCACCGACATCGCCGAAAAGAAATACGGCGTCGCCCTCCAGCGGTTGGACGAAGTCCAGAAAAACGATCCGGAGTATCCGGGGGCCGAAACGCTCCGCCAACAGGCGCTGGCGGCGATGAACGCCACCCCGACGCCGAGGCCGACCCACACGCCGGTTCCCTCCCCGACCCCGGATGCGCCGCGGGCGGAACAGCTGCTGGCTAAAGCGCGGCAGGAATTCGTGGATAAAAAATACGCCGAGATGATCGGGACCCTGCTGACCCTCAAGGTCGAGGTGCCGGGATTCGAACCGGAACGGGTGGACGGCCTGCTGTGGGTGGCGCTGCGCTACCGCGGCGTCCAACTGCTCAAGGAATCCAACCGGCTGACGGAGGGGATCTATTACCTCGACCTCGCGGCCAACTACGCCCCGTTGGATAAGGAAGCGGAATCCCAGGTTCAGGCGGCGATGGTTTTCCTGAGGGTGTATCAATCCGCGTATTACTACCGCAACAAAGACATTGAAAAGAGCTGGAAGGCGTTCGAGGAAGCGTACAGGATCCGGCCGTCCTACAACGAGTCGCTTCGAAGGGATTACGCCGACATCCTGGTGCAGAACGGAGACGCGCTGGTTCACCAAAACGCCTGCGCCGCATGGTGGTTCTACGAGGAGGCGCTGAGGCTGGTGCCGGATTACGAGGCGGCGCTCCAAGGAAGGGATTACGCCATCGTGAATTGCGGCGAGGCGGAGCCCATTCCGCCGGATGGATACGGCCCGGCGCCGGAAGAGACCTCGGCCGAATGACGGAAAACGCCCCCGCCCTTGGCGAATTTTTTCTGCACATAGGAACATCGGGGCGGGTTTTCGATCCCAGCCGGGCGGCCGGAATGGCTTCCGGCGGCGGGGAGGGGATCCGGAGGGCTGAGGCGGTCCGGGAAAGCGGGACGCAGGCGGGGTTAGGCTGCCCTTGACAAAAACCGGCCGGATCCATAGAATATACAAGTTGAACCGTTGAAATCCGCGGAAGCGGAAAGACGATTACAAAACATCCCAGTAGGCGAACAGAAACCGAGGCCAGAGGTCTGATGGTCTGAACGCCAGCCGATGCAGGCAATGCGCATCGGCCGTTTGCATCTTGGGGACTTGACAAGGCCGGCGGGGAGGTGGTAACATGCTCCGCCCGCAAGAACCGAACCTTAACAACTGAAGAGTGATAGGAAGAAGCCGGATCTCTGTCAACACAACTCGACACTTCGTGTCGAAAACTTCATACGGAGAGTTTGATCCTGGCTCAGGATGAACGCTGGCGGCGTGCATAATACATGCAAGTCGAACGAGGGCTTCTTGTAGCAATACGG
>JAFGKK010000022.1 GCA_016928575.1 Anaerolineales bacterium | reverse complement strand
TTCTTCCACGACCTGCTCCCGCCCCAGCGCAAGGACCTCAACGAGATCGCCGTGACCCCGGCCGGCAAGGTGTGGATCCTGAAAAAGGGCGCGCCGCGCTTCGAGCCGCTGACAATCACCCCTGCGCGCGAGGAGGTCTGGCGCGGGGTGGAAGCGCTGTTGGCGCCGCTGGGGCGGGCGGTCAACGAAGCCACGCCCTCGGTGGACGCCAAACTCCCGCGCAGCGAGAATTTTTCCGGCGCGCGGATCAAGGTCCTGCATCCGTGCATTGTCCCCGGCGAGGGCTACCCCTCGGTCAACATCCGCCTCTATGAAGCCAGGCCGGTCACGCCCGAACAACTCATTGAGTGGGGGATGGCCCCCGAGGCGGTGATCCGCGGCCTGGTGGAGATCGTCGCCCGCACCGCGCGGGTGCTGATCATCGGCGGCACGGCCACCGGCAAGACGACCTTCCTTTCCGGGATCTCGGCCGGCATCCCGCGCGAAGAGCGGGTGGTGAAGATCGAGGACCCCGAGGAGATCTGGCTCGACCACCCGCACGTGGTGACGATCGAAGCCCGCCCGGCGCCGCCCGGCTCCTCGATCCCCTCGTACACGGTGAAGAACGGCGTGGACGACGCGATGCGGATGAGCCCGCGCTGGCTGATCGTCGGCGAGGTTCGCACCGGCGATGCGGCGATGAGCCTCTTCCGGGCGCAGATGTCGGACCACCCCGGGCTGTCCACCTTCCACGCCGAGGGGCCGGAAGAGACGGTCTTCCGGCTGTCGGTGATCATGTTCGCGGATCTGCAGGTGCAGATGCAGGCGGCGCGCTCGATCTTCGCCCAGGCGGTGGACGTGGTGATCCAGGTGGGGTGGGCGGAGGGCAAGCGCGCGCTGCTCGGGGTGTGGGAAACGGCCCGCGATCTGCAGCAGGGCGAAGTGGTCTTCCGCAAACTCTACTCCCGCGGCGACGCGATGCTGCAACCCTTCACCAGGAGGTAGGCCGAGGTGGAATTGGAAACGCTGAAACCCTGGATCGCCGGCGCGGCGCTGGCCTTCGGAACGTATTTTCTCATCCGCCTGCTGGCGCAGATCAAGAAGCCCGGCGGGCGCCTGACGCAATTCGGCGGCGCGGCGGAGGAGAAGGCCGCGGTCGACGTCGGTTCGCAGAATCACAAGACCCGCTTGGTGTTCGCCTCGTTTGGATTGGACGTCAGCGGCGCGGAACCGGCGGCGGAATGGCTCGCCTACCTGGGAATGGGGACCGCCTTCGGATTGGTCCTGCTGATCGTCGGTGCCCCCTTGCTGATGGTGCCAGCCGGATTCGTGGCTTCCTTTTTCCTCGTGAAATCCCTGATGAATGGCGCCTGGGTGAAACTGACGCACGGGATCGAGAAGGACATTCCGATTTTCCTCTCCCGGTTGGCCTCCACCGTGCAGATCGAATCCAATGTCCTGGAAGCGCTGGACGAGGTGACCGAGACGCTCGACGCGAAAAGTCCGTTGCGCGAGTGGATGCTGCGGCTTATTGCGCGCTGCCAGGCCGGCGGACTGCAGGCGATGGCCGAACTGTTGGTGGAAGCGCAGGTCATCTCCCCCAGCCTGGGGATCGCGGTGTTTGAGATCGGCCGGTTGTGGGAGACCGGCGGTCCGGGCTACGTCAAGGCCTTCACCATGGCGGCTGAGAACATCGGCGACGCGCTCAAGGCGCGGGGGATGGCGCATGCCAAAGGGGAGGGTGCCAAGGGTTCGATAAAAACGATCGTCGGCGCCCTGATCGTGGTGATGGTCTTCCTCTTCCGAACGCCGCAATTCGCCGTCGCCATGCATGATCCATCCACGCAGATTTTATATGCTTTTATCATCGGCTGGATGTTCTTCGGCTGGATGATGATCGATTCAATGATCGAGGGAGCGATTTAGGCCCCCTCCCCTGCCCTCCCCCCCTCACCCCCGTCCCCTCTCCCAGCTTATGCTGGGAGAGGGGTGCCGGGGTGAGGGGGGAGGGGTCGGGAAAGAGGAAATTTATGGACCTTTCCGCCGTAAGCGAGTTTCTGCATTCCAACACCGCCCAACTGATCATCGTGCTGGTCGCCGGCGCGGTTGGGGCGCTGGGCGTCTACCTGATCTTTTCGTCGCTGAGCCTCGAGCAATCCACCTCGCGGCGGCTTGGCAAATTCTCAGGGACCATTCCCACGGGGTTTACTGAGGAACTGGGCGGAATTCTCCTCCGTTTCTACAACCGCGACACGACGAAAATCCTCGGCAACCTGGATTGGGCCCAGCTCGGCGGACACTTCGAGGGTTGGGGGCTGGATACGCTGATCGGGCGTTGCGCACTCTACGGCATCGCGGGGGCGGCGGCGATGTTCGTGGCGGATTCCAGCAACATGCTGTTCATCATCGGGGCCGGATTGTTGGGCGCCTATTTCCCGATCCTGCAGGTGAACGGGCGGGCGGACGAGGTGAAGAAGCAGGTCGGACGCGAGGTGCCGGAGATCGCCGCGCTGGTGGCGGCCGAGCTGGCGGCCGGCAACGCGCCGGACGTGGCGGTGGAACGCGCGGCCCAAATTCCTGGGCCGCTCGGAAAACTGCTCGGGCGGGCGCTGGCGGACAGCCGTTCCAGCGGCCGACCGCTGTTCACCCGCAAGCCGGTGCGCGGGACCCTCGTGGAGCTGCTGCTCGGCTCGGGCCTTTCCCAGCTGACCGCCTTCGGCGCCCAGCTGGACCTGGTGGCCTCGAAGGGCGTGGCGGGGGCGGAGATGATGGCCGACATCTCGCGCGCGATCTCGCGCGAATATTTCGAGCACGTGATGAGCGCGGCGGAAACGCTGGAGGGTAACCTCGTCCTTCCATCGGCGATCTTCTTCTTCCTGCCGTTCACGGCGGCGATCATGCTGCCGGTCATGTCATCGGTTACGGGGGCGTTTTAGACCTCCTCCTTTATCCTCCCCCGTTACCCGAACTTCGGGTAACGGGGGAGGACAGAGGAGGGGGCGGGGCAAGGAGGTTCTTATGCCCGGGATGGAATCTGACAAGCGCGATCGCGCGTCCGAGTCCGGCCTCTCTCCGTCGCTTCGCTTTGCCGCGCGCTTCGCGCCGCGATTGATCCGCACCGCGCTTTACCTCGGTTTGACATACATAGCGTTGATGCTTGATGTGAGTGAATGCCACGGACAGGGGTGTGCAAACGGATGGTATCGCTACGGTCATTGCTCCGGATCAGGGAGTTGTAATTCGATTACTTTCACCTGTTTTTCAAACAATTCTAGTTGCTCCGGTTGCGAAGCGGCATTTCAGCAGCATTGTTGGGGACAATCGCCCTCATGTTCAACAGGTGGGCTTTCTCCTTGTGCCTGTTATGTCCCTCCGCCTCCGCCGCATTCGCTTTCGGCAAACGCTTCATACAATTGCGCGGTGGGGGGCAACGGCGGCTGGTGCCGCGGCGGCGCGGAATTGGTGATGACGGCAACCGATTCCGATCCGACTCATACGGTTTCCTTCAGCGGATCGATCGGGGGAGCGGGTTTTTCCTGCGGCGCGCCGTGCACACAAGGCATCCCGGACGGTGTGGGCACATACACATGGAAGGCATCCTGTTCGGGCGGGTTGAACGTCCCCGCGACCGGTTTTAATTCGGGCACTTACCAGGTTGATTCCACTCCGCCGATCGTGATCGGCGCCCTTTCCGGCGGCACGCCGGGCTTGCGCGGCTGGTATTTCGCCGGGCCGGTGACGCTCAACTGCAGCGCCAGCGACGCGCTTTCCGGATTGGCCGGATTGACCTACGGCAACCAGACCGCAAACACCGAGGGGGTGACGGTGGTCAGTTGCACCGCGACCGACGTGGCCGGCAACTCCGCCGACGCGACCTACTCGGTGCCGATCGATTCCGGATCCCCAAGCGTGCATTTGATCGTCTCCGGCACTCTCGGCCGCGGCGGCTGGTACGTCTCGCCGGTGACGCTGGGAGTGGAGGCCGCTGACTCCGTTTCCGGAATCTTCAGCTTCGGCCTGCAGGTGAACGGAACCGGGTGGACTTCCTCGACGACGATCGGCGATGGCGAGCATTCCATCGAAGCCCGGGCCGAGGATTACGCCGGAAACGCCGCCACCGCCTCGGAATTCGTCAAGGTGGATACCACCCCGCCGCTCACCGCCTGGTCGGCGGAAGAGGACCAATGGGTGCGCGGCAAGACCCAGCTGGTTGGGACGAGCTACGACGCCGGCTCGGGCGTGGCCGCGGTCTACGTCTCCTTCGACGGAATCGAGTGGAAGCGGATCGCGGGCGGCGCGGATTGGGCCTACGAGTGGGATACGACCCTCTTCCCGGACGGGGATTATGAGATTTTGGCGCGGGCCGACGACGCCGCCGGAAACGAGGAGCACACCGATGCGCTGGCGATCCATGTCGACAACACCCCGCCCGAGGTGTCTTTGGCGGAGGAGTGGATCCTGCCGGATTCGGGCGACGCGGGCGGATCGGACGCAGGTTCGGGGATCGGTCATGCGGTGGTGACGGTCTCGCGCGGGGCGATGACGCCCTGGGTGCGCGAGTACGATTACATTCCGGCCGCGATCGAATGGGACGGCAAGGATGGAAACGGCGCGGAGGCCGGCTACGGCTTCTTCCAGGTGGCGCTGGAGGTGTGGGACCGGGCCGGGAATTACAGCGTGACGAATGGGGTGGTCCGCCGCCTTAAGCCGGAGGAAACGGCCTTGCCGACGCCCGCAGTGCTCGCCTACGCCGCGCCGGAGAAAGCATCGCCGGGGCGCGAGCAGGGAAGCGCCGAAGGGGTGAAGGCGGCCTCTGCGGCGCGCCTCCTGCCCTTCTGGTCGTTTATCCTGCCGCTCGCCGCGCTCGGAGTGTGGCTGGCGGCGAGCAACGTGGCGTTCGCGCGCGATAGGCGCTGGAGCGAACTGCGCGGGCTCGGGCGGGCGGTGGCGCGCTACCGCGACCAGAAGCAGATCAACTTCCCGCATGGGGAGGATTAACCCGCATCCCTCTCCCGCCCGTCGCTTTGCTCCGGGAGGGGCAGGGGGGGAGGGGGATGACAGGATAGAGTTGAGTTGATGAAAAAGAGGGGAACATGAAAAAGTTTTTTTCTGGTTTTTATTCGAAAAAGGCTGCTGTGTCGGATCCGGCAGGGGCGGATGCTTTCATGCCGGGCGGCGTTCGGGAAGATGGAATGCCATCCGGCCCGCACGCCGGCCCTATCCCGGCGGGAGGGCAAATCCATTTCAATGACAAAGCGTTTCTGCTTTCCCTGCTGATCCTGTTTTTCGGCGTCGGATCGGTGCAGATGGATTGGAACCCGCCGAACAGGCCGCCCAGCGGAAGCTCCTGCTCGCGGACATGCTGTTTCTATACGGCCAGCGGCACCTGGGGCGGACAACCGTATGGATGCTACTTGTCCACAGGAAATGGTTCCGGCTGCCTGCCCGCTGGAAATTACGTATCCTACTTTAATCCCTCGGCGTGCGATGGTTGGCCGGTGGATTGCGCGACCATGGGCTGTTCAATTTCCGGACCAGCCGGGTGCAGCGGCCCGAGCGATCCATGCTGTTTCTGCTCGACCACCTATTACCCGCCGGCTTCCGTCAGCGGACCCGGGTATTCCTGCGCGGTTCCGGGGAACGCAGGCTGGTGCCGGGGAGGAGGCCTGCTGCACGTCACCGCCCAGGAGCCGATGGATCCTTACGTCATCACCGGGATCGAGGCCGATGTCGGAATGCTGTGCGGGGGCTTGAGCGGCGACGACGTCGAGTGCTATTGGAGTTTTCCGGAAGGGGTCAGTTCCTTCAATTATTGGGCGAATTCCTCCTACGGGGATTCCAGCGCCCAAGATTCGGCCGCGATGAATGTGGATTCTGGGCAGCCGCTGTTAATCGATTCGTTCACTCCCGGCGTGCCCGGCAACAACGGCTGGTACCGCGGCGGGCCGGTGACGCTGACCTGCACCGCGGACGACCTGATCAGCGGGTTGGATGCGCTCACCTTCTCGGGCGGGACGCCGATCCCCGGCGGGGTGACGGTGGATTCGGAAGGCGCGCATACCCTCGCCTGCACGGCAACCGACATCGCCGGCAACGCAGCCACGGTCCAGCGGCCGGCGAACATCGATTCCGTTCCCCCGGATCTTTCGATCCTTTACAACGGCAATCCCGATCCGGGCGGATGGGGCGGAAGCGTGCACATCACCGCCGCCGCCACCGACGCCACGTCGGGGATTTACCAATACGGCTTCCGGGTGAACGGCGGACCGCTGGAGACGGACCTTATCCTCGGCGACGGGTACTACGAGATCGAAGGCTACGCCGAGGACACGGCCGGGAATATCACCACGACCCACGCGATCGTCGGCGTGGATACCACCCCGCCCGCGACCTCCTGGATCACCGCCTCGAGCGATTGGGTGCGCGGAACGGTGACCCTGCGCGGCCAAACCGCGGACGAGGGATCCGGCGTGGCCGCGGTCTACATTTCGATCAACGGCGGCGAGAAGATCCGGGTCGGTTCGGATCCCGAGTGGGCCTTCACCTGGGAGACCGGCCAGGGCCGGTATCCGGACGGGATGTACGTGATCGAGGCCTGGGCGGTGGATGCGGCCGGCAACGAGGAGCACACCGCCATACTGAGCATCGGGGTCGACAACACCGAACCGGTGGTGGCGATGGACGAGGAGTGGACGGCGCCCTCGGCCGGCGGCGCCGACGGATACGACCTGACCTCGGGCGTGGCCCGGGCGCGGGTGACGATTTCCGGGGGCGGGATGACGCCCTGGGTGCGCGATTACCCCTCCGTGCCGGGTTCGATCGATTGGGACGGGCGGGACGGCGACGGGAACCTCGTTCCCGACGGGGATTACGAGGTGACGCTCGAAGTGTGGGACCGGGCCGGCAACTCCAGCGTGACCGGGGGCGTGATCCACCGTCCGGCACCTGCGGCGGAAGTTGCGCCGACCCAGGTTGCGGCTGTGCCGGCGGAGCCGGCCCAAATTCCGAACAACCCGCCCGTCGTAAAAACCGAACCGCCGCGGACTGTGGAATTGCCGAAGGGTCTTCCGTTCTGGTCGCTTGTTCTGCCGCTCGCGGCGCTGGGGGTGTGGCTGGCGGCGAGCAACGCCGCGCTGGCGCGCGACCGGCGCTTCGTGGAACTGCGCGGGATCCGGCTGACTCTGGCGCGCTACCGGAACCAAACCAAAACCAACTTTATGCAGGAGGGAGACGATGATTGACAACACGGCGTTGTACGTGGTCGAGGTGATGTTCGTCGCAACGGTGATTTTGGTGGCGCTGTTGGCGGCGCTGATCACCGTCGGGCTGGAGCGCCAGCGCAAGGAGCTGGCCGAGATCCGCAAGCAGATCGAAAACTGGGCCGGGGAGGACCTGGAGGTGAAGCGGGTCAAGCTCGCTCCGCAGATCAACGTTCCGGACCCGGCCGCCTGGCTGAACACCTGCGCCGCGCGGGCGATGGGCGGCGAGCCGGGGATCGCGCGCTTCCCGGTGGAGACTTCCTACGGCGAGCCGAAGGTGCTGGCGGCCGAGGACGCCGGCGGGCGGCGCTACCTGCTTTCGGCCCACACGCCGGAAGCCATCCGCCGCATTCCGGTCCCCGGCCGCTGGCCGTGGTCGCGTTCGCGGCTGAGCCGCTTCGGCAGCAACCTGCACCCGCTGGTGCCGCTGAACGGGAAAATCGAAACCTACCAGCTCTCCACGCTCAACTGCGGGATCGCCTTCGACCTGGAGGCGGCCCAGGTGTGGAAGAAGCTGACCGGCGAAGATCTGAAGATGAAAGAGCTGTGGCTGTACGTCATGCCGTGACTTCCTCATCCTCTACCCCCTGCCCCCTCCTCCTTCTCCCGGCTTACCCCCGCTTCGCGAGGGCAGGTGCCGGGAGAAGGAGGAGGGGGTGTAGGGGGAGGTGGATGAGGAAGAGAAAGGAGAAGGGAGAGGGGTGCAGGGGTGTGGGATGAGGAAGAGAAGGAGGAGGGGGTGAAGGGGGGAGGAGGATGAGGAAGGAGGGTGCGAGGGTATGTGGAATGTTCGTCATTCCCGCACGGTTTTAGCGGGAATCCAGGAACCGATGGAGTGAAGCCTGTGGCGTTTGCCCTGGATCCCCGATT
>JAFGKK010000021.1 GCA_016928575.1 Anaerolineales bacterium | reverse complement strand
GGAATGGAGAAGGGATATTCGATGAATCCACGGAGAACACGGAGGTGCACGGAGAAAAATCCGTGACCCTCCGTGCCCTCCGTGGATGAATGAAACGTATGAAAGGGATGGACGAAAAACAATGACCATTCTCCCCTCTAAATTCGGATCCTACGGCGGCCGGTACGTGCCGGAGACGCTGATGCCGGCGCTCGAGCAGTTGGAGGCGGAATTCACGCGCGCGCGCGACGACCGGGCATTCCAACAAAAGCTCAACGGTCTGCTGGTGGATTACGCCGGCCGGCCCACCCCGATCACCTACGCCTCGCGGCTGAGCGAGCGCCTGGGCGGGGCGCGGATCTACCTAAAACGCGAGGACCTGGCCCACACCGGCGCCCACAAGATCAACAATGCGCTCGGCCAGGCGCTGTTGGCGCAGCGGATGGGCAAGCGGCGGATCATCGCCGAAACCGGCGCCGGCCAGCACGGCGTGGCCTCAGCCACGGCCTGCGCCCTGCTCGGGCTGGAATGCGCCGTCTACATGGGCGAGGTGGACATGGCCCGCCAGGCGCCGAACGTATTCCGGATGCGTCTGCTCGGCGCCGAAGTCCGCCCGGTTTCGAGCGGCAGCCGGACCCTCAAGGACGCGATCAACGAAGCCATCCGCGACTGGGTGACCAACGTCGAGACGACGCACTACCTGCTCGGCTCGGCGCTCGGGCCGCACCCCTACCCGACCATGGTGCGCGAATTCCAGAAGGTGATCGGCCGAGAAGCCCGCACGCAGATGCTGGCCAAAACCGGCCGGACGCCGGACGCCGCCGTCGCCTGCGTCGGCGGAGGATCGAACGCCATCGGCCTGTTCTCGGGCTTCCTCGACGATCCGGACGTCGCCCTGATCGGGGTCGAGGCCGGCGGCGAGGGAATCGCCGGCGGGAAACACGCCTCGCGCTTCTCCGATCCGGAGCGCAGCCGGCTCGGCGTACTGCACGGCACGCACACCTTCGTGCTGCAGACTCCCGACGGGCAGATCGCCGAGACGCATTCCGTTTCCGCCGGGCTGGATTACGCCGCCGTCGGGCCGGAGCACGCCCACTTGCGGGATCTGGGCCGCGCGGAGTACACCGTCGCCACCGACGCCGAGGCGCTCGCGGCGTTCTCGCTCCTGTCGACGCTCGAGGGAATCATCCCGGCGCTCGAGAGCGCGCACGCCGTGGCGGAAGCCGTCCGCCGCGCGCCGAAAATGAAGCCGGATCAAATTCTTCTGATTTGCCTTTCGGGCAGAGGGGATAAGGACCTGGATACGGTGACCCCCCTCCTGGCCTCCCCGCCCTCTCTCAAACCCTCCCCCGTTTCCTTGGCTAACGGGGAAGGGAAGAGCGGGGGCACGGGAAGGCGGAAAAGTGAGAGGAAGTAAACCATGCCGCTCGCCGAAATCAAACTCGCCTTCCAGCGCAAGCCGGCCTTCATGCCCTATCTGCCGGTGGGATACCCGACCCTCGCGGATTCGATCGACGCCCTTGAGGCGCTTGGGAAAAACGGCGCCGACCTGATCGAAGTGGGGATTCCGTTCTCGGATCCGCTGGCCGACGGGCCGGTGATCCAACAAGCCACGCACACGGCCCTGGAAAACGGGGTCACACTCGGATCCGTCTTCGATGCACTCCGTGAACTTCGTCGCCGGGGCGTCGCGATCCCTTTGATCCTGATGGGATATTACAACCCGATTTTCCGCCGCGGCCTGGAGGCATTCCGCCGCGACGCGCTCGCCGCCGGCGCGGACGGCGTGATCGTCCCCGATCTGCCGCCGGAAGAATCCGGGGAATTGGAGCAGGCCCTGGGAGGGGATTTCCCCTGCATCCGGATGCTCGCCCCGACCACCAGCGCCGACCGCGCGCAGAAAATCTGCGCCTCGGCCAAAGGGTTCCTGTACCTGGTCTCGGTGACCGGGGTTACCGGCGCGCGCGACAAGGTGTCCGCGGGCTTGCCGGAATTCATTGCCCGGGTCCGCGGCGCGGTTCCACAAGGCCTTCCGCTGTGCGTCGGATTCGGGATCGCTTCGCCCGCCCAGGCGGCCGAAGTCGGGCGGATCGCCGACGGCGTGATCGTCGGCTCGGCCTGCGTGCGCGCGCTCGGCGAAGCGCAGCAGCCCAAACTCGCCGCGGCGAATCTGGCGCGCGCCTTCCGTGCGGCGCTGAAGGGAATCGGACCGTAGACCATGGTTGATCGGCCATAGACGGCGGGCTATGGATTTCGGACATCGGACGATGGCCGATGGTCGATCCGCGATGGTCAATCTGCAACGGCCGATCCTGTCCATCGTCCCTTGACGGGAAATCATTTATACTGATAGCCGGGAAAACATACCAGGTATTCCGAACAAATCGCCATGGGTTTGTCTTTTTTCTTTATTCTGCTTTCGACCCTGATGTTCCTGGGGGGCATGGGATTCGTCCTCTGGATCGAACGCCACCACGATCTCGGGGCTCCGATCGCCTTGGCCGAACCCGCCGCGGACGGCCCGCTGATATCCATCCTCATCCCCGCCCGCAACGAAGCCCGCAACATCCGCCGCTGTCTGGAAGGCGTCCGCGCGCAAACCTACTCCCGCTGGGAGGCGGTCGTCATCGACGACAATTCGGCGGATGACACTCCGCAGATCGTCGCCTCCTTCGCAGCCCGGGATTCGCGCATCCGGCTGGTGCGCGGGACTCCCCTGCCTGCGCGATGGGTGGGGAAATCCCACGCACTGGCCCAGGGCGCCCAGGCCGCCAAGGGCGAATGGCTGTGCATGCTGGACGCCGACACTTTCGCCGCCCCCGAATTGCTCGCCTCGACCTACCAAGAGGCGCAGACCCGAGGCGTGCATTTTCCGGCCTAATCCGGCCGCCCGTTTCGGAGTTATCCGGCCGGTGATTCCGGAGTTATCCGGCCACCCATTCCGGAGT
>JAFGKK010000020.1 GCA_016928575.1 Anaerolineales bacterium | reverse complement strand
CATCCAGAAACCTTCGGAGGGCCAAAATAGGCGTTGCTTCTGGACCCCCGATACGATCTCTCGGGGGTGACGGGGTTTACCGTCATCCCGCGCTTCGCCCGGGACAGGTGCCCGAGTGCTCGTATCGGGCATCCCGGAAACGACGAATTCCCCGGCGGTATAATACGCCCATCGATTCCATCTTATTCCCGGAGTGCAGTCCATGGAAGTCATTCATTTCGGCACCGACGGCTGGCGGGGGAAGATCGCGGAGGACTACACCTTCGCCAACGTGCGCCGTTGCGCCCAGGGATTCGCCGCCCATCTGCTCGAAAGCGGGGCCGCGGGCCGCCCGGTGGTCGTCGGATACGACCGGCGCTTCGGTTCGGAGCACTTCGCCGCGGCGTCGGCCGAGGTCCTGGCCGGCAACGGTTTCCCCGTCCTGCTCACCGACGGCCCCACCCCCACCCCGACCGTCTCCTTTGCCATCGGCCATCAAAAGGCCTGCGGCGGGATCAACATCACCGCCTCGCACAACCCCGGGACCGACAACGGCTTTAAAGTCCGGGATTCGCGCGGCGCCGCGGTCGCTCCGGAGCACCTGAAAAAAATCGAAGCCGCCCTCCCCGCCGATCCGACGGACGTCAAACGGATTCCCTTCGAACGCGGCCTGACCGAGGGGAAGATCCACATGTTCGACCCAGCCCCGGCTTATCTCGAACAGGTCCGCCGGATGATCGACCTGGAGCCGCTCAAGCGGGCGCCGCTTAAAATCGTCTACGACCCGATGTGGGGCAACGGGGCCGGATGGATGCACCGCCTGCTGGAGGGCGGCCGGATCGAGATCCTCGAGATCCATTCCGAGCGCAATCCCCTCTTCCCGGAAATGCTCCGCCCGGAGCCCATCCAACCCAACGTCGACGCCGGCCTGCGCGCGACGGTGGCGCGCGGCGCGGACGGGCTGGTGATCAACGACGGCGACGCCGACCGGGTGGGCTTCGGCGACGAAAAGGGGGTCTTCATCAACCAACTGCAGGTCTACGGCCTGCTGGCGCTGTACATGCTCGAGGTGCGCGGCTTGCGCGGACCGATCGTTAAAACCCTCTCCACCACCTCGATGCTCGAGAAACTCGGGCAGAAGTTCGGCGTGCCGGTCTTTGCCACCGGGGTCGGATTCAAATACGTGGCCCCGAAGATGATCGAAACCGACGCGCTGATCGGCGGCGAGGAATCCGGCGGATTCGCCTTCCGCGGGCACGCCCCGGAGCGCGACGGGATTCTCGCCGGCCTGTTCCTGATCGACATGATGGTCCGCCTGGAGCGCAAGCCTTCGGAGCTGGTGACATACCTCTACCAACAGGTGGGCGGAGAATATTTTTACGACCGGGTGGACCTGCCCCTTCCCCCCGGACAGCGCGAGGCGGCCCTGGCGCGGGTGCGAGCCGCCCGTCCGGAGCGTATCGCCGGCCTGCGGGTGACCGGCCGCGATTCCACCGACGGATTCAAATACACCATGGAGGACGGCGGCTGGCTGTTGGTGCGCTTCTCGGGCACCGAGCCGGTGATCCGAGTCTACTGCGAGACCACCCACGGCGGGAAGGTGCAGGCGATCCTCGAGGACGGAGTCCGGCTGGTCGGTCTGCCGCCGGAGTAGCGCCCAACCCTGATGCCCTCCGTCGACCGCGCCGCGCTCATCCCGCCGGAGACGCTCCCCGGCCTGACCGATACGCACTGCCATCTGAACCTTGCGGATTTCGATTCCGACCGCGCTCAGGCGCTCGAACGCGCGCGCCGCGCGGGGCTGGTGCGGATCCTCGTTCCGGGGATCGATCTGGCCGGCAGCCGCCGCGCCGCGGAGATTTCGCGCTCCGATCCGATCCTGCGATTCGCGGCCGGAGTCCACCCGCACGAAAGCGGATCCTTCGACGAGCGGACCCTCGCGGCCCTGCGGGATCTGGCGCGCGGCGAAGGCGCCGCCGCGATCGGCGAAACCGGGCTGGATTATTTCCGCGACCGCGCCCCGCGCGAACGCCAGCAGGCGGCCTTCCGCGCCCAAATCGGCCTGGCCTGCGAACTCGGCCTGCCGGTGATCGTCCACATCCGCGAGGCGCGCGAGGATGCGCTCGCGATTCTTTCGGAATTCGCCCCCGCGGCGCGCGGCGTACTGCACGCCTTCTCCGGCGACCCGCGCTTGGCCGAGCAAGCCGCCGCGATGGGGTACTACTTCGGGATCGCCGGGCCGCTGACCTACCCCAAGGCGGACCGCCTGCGCGATACGGTGCGCGCGCTTCCGCAAGACCGGATCCTTCTCGAAACCGACTCGCCCTACCTGCCCCCGCAGGGCAACCGCGGAAGGCGCAACGAACCGGCGCTGGCCGCCGCGGTCGCCGTAAAAGCGGCCGAGGTGCTCGGCTTGGATCCGCCCGGGCTTGCGGATCTCACCCGGCGCAACGCCGGGCGTTTGTTTTCTTGGGAGTGACGGCATATGGATACCACCCCGGTCGACCTGGTCCGCAAAGATCTGGAATCCGTTGAAGCCCGGTTGCGGGAGTTCCCCCTTCCGGCCGAAGCGCTGGTGATCGACTCGCTGGAGCGCCTGCTGGCCGCGGGCGGCAAGCGCCTGCGGCCGGCCCTCTCCCTGCTGTTCGGGCGGATGCTCGAGGCTCCGGAGGATCCGCTCCTGAAGCTTTCGGCTTCGCTCGAGCTCGTCCACACGGCCACCCTGATCCACGACGATCTGGTCGACCGGGCGCCGCTCCGGCGCGGGGTTCCCGCGCTGCACGCCGAAATGCCGGCGGGGACGGCGGTGCTGGCGGGCGATTTTCTGTTCGCGTGGGCCGCGCGGCTGGCGGCCGCCACCGGTTCGCTTCCGGTCGTGCAGAAATTCGCGTGCGCCCTGGGGTCGATCGTCGACGGCGAGATCCGCCAGATCGCCGCTGGAGGCGCGGACTGCACCCTGGCCGAGTACGAGCGGCGGATCGGATCGAAGACCGCCGCGCTGTTCGAGGTTTCCTGCATGGGCCCGGCACTGTTGGCAGAAAAAAGCGCCGCCGCCGAGCCGGCCGCCGAGTACGGCCGCTCCTTCGGGATGGCCTTCCAGATCGCCGACGACATCCAGGATTTCACCGCCGACGCCGCCCGCACGGGAAAACCGGCCGGCCAGGACCTGCGCCAGGGGCTCCTCACCCTGCCAGCGATCCTGTATTTCGGCGACCATCCCGGCGACCCGGACGTGACCGCCTTCCTCTCCAAGGCGCCCGAGCCCGGCGCCATCAGCCGACTGCTGGAGAAGATCCGCCTTTCCGAAGCCATCGAGAGTTCCCGCCGGCACGCACGGCGGCACATCGACGGCGCGGTCAAGGCGTTGACCGCCTTCCCGGTCGGCGCGCACCGGAACGCACTGGAAATATTGGTGGCGTCGATCGTCTGAAGGGGGACCGGGATCTGATACAATTGAATCTGCGCACCGGCCGCCGCACCCTGCGGCTTTTTTCATACCCCCTTCAGGAGACCAGAGATGCAAAACCGTCCGTTCCGCCCAGCCACTGCCCTGATCCTGGGCGCCGCGCTGGTCGTCTCGCTGAATTGCACCGCCGTATCCTCCCTCTTTCCCACCCCCACACCCACCCCCACGGCGACGAACACTCCAACCCTCACTCCCTCCGCGACGCCGACCGCCACCGAAACGGCGACCCCGACAATCACGCCGACGTTGAACACCGGCGGCTGGCCGAAGATCTTCGAGGATTCCTTCTCCAACAACGCGAACGGATGGCTTCTTGAGCCGTGGGAGGCGGATTATGGGGCAAGTCAGCGGGAGATTAAAAACGGAAAATTCCGGATGGCCGTCGAATCCAAATCGGGCGACGGCCTGCTGGTGGGCACCTTCGCCCCCTTGGATCCGCTGGGGGATTGTCTGGTGTCGGTCGATGCCCTGCAAATCGACGGTCCAGCCACAGCCAAGTTCGGCGTGCTGGTCCGGGCCTCCGACGTGGATGCATATTACTTACTCATCACCCCATCGGCGCGGACCTTCAGCCTGTATGTCGCCCTCTCCGGAGAATGGCAGCTGCCCATCTCCGAGATGAGGACCCCCGTCATCCACCCGGACGGCGTGAATACCATTTCCGTGAAAGCCCTGGGATCCGCCCTCACCCTTTACGTAAACAACACTCCGGTCGGGGCGATTGCGGACGTGAAACGTATGGAGGGCTTCGCGGGGGTCGTCGTCACGGTGGCGGAATATTCGGACGCCGTCGTCGACTTCGACAATTTCACGGTGTATGCGCCCTGACGGGGAAGGAAAGCCGCACCGATTTTTTGGGTGTCCGTCCTACTTACACGGGAATGATGACCGCTTGATCATCGGGTTTAGTTTGCGGCGCCTAACGTGAAATCACACGAGGGATTCTTCGGAACTTCCCGGATGCCCGCTTAAATCTAGCGGGGATGACGATTAATTAATCATCGCCGGGTTTGCCGCCGCCTTCGTCAGTTGAGGAATACCCTCATATGGCGGGAGCAAGCTCTTGGGCGGATTTGCGCCAGCGCGGGCACGTCGGTCTTCCGCCTCAGACCGGCCCCTTGACGAGCGATTCGAGTTCCCACAAATGATGCCGTTCGTGCCACAGGACCCGGCGCAGGGCTTTGCGCGCGGACCATTTCTCCCCGAATTCCTCGGTGGTCAGGTCGGCTTCGGCCCATTCCGGGAGCTTTTCGAGGAACTTGGCGCGCACCACCTCGAGGCGGCCCATCGCGTCGCCGGGCATCTCGGCCGGATCCAGCATCGTGCCCATCCGCTTGAGGACCGTGCTTTCAAATTCCCAGATATGCCCCATCAACCGGTCCAAAAGACTCCAATTGGGGGCGTTCTCCCGGTGGTTGAGCGAATCCGGCATCAGGAAGCCCGAGAGGCGGATAAAATCCTCGCGGCCCCATTCCAAGAGGCGCCTTCCGATGTCCAGATCCCAGGGTCGCAGGGGGCGCGCGTCGTCCTCGAAAAAGGCGTGCACCAAAACCGCCGGGTCCTTCGGCCAGGGGTAGGCTTCGAACCGCTCCGCGATCACAACCTCGACCGCTTCCTCGAAGGGAGCCGGATTGCCGTCCTTCTTCCCCAGCCACTTGAAGTATTGGCGCACTCGGTTTCCGGCCTGGGCCCGGGCTTCCTCCTCGGAGCGCCCGGAACTGAAGCAGCCGACTGCGTCGAACACGGAAAGAACCCAGCAATCCGGTTCGAGGTTTTCTATTCCCGCGCGGAGGACGGTGGCGGGAGAGGAAGGGAGGTTTGCCATGCGGAGCTTTCTTTGCGGAGCCGTCCGGAGAATCACGGCGGCGGCCCGCGGCGGATATTGTAATCCAATCCGACAACGCCGTTCCGGCGCGGCCGCCCGCAAGGAGTCCGCGCGGACATCGCCGGTTATTTCCCCCGGCGCGGGAGTGGGCTGCCCGGCCGGTCATTCTCTGCCGGAACAAGCGGATTTCGCCGCCCCCGAAAACCGCGCCAACGAGGATCCCCCGCCGAATTGGATCGCCTTCGGTTTTATCTCCGGATGCCGATCCGGCCGCGAAACGAAAGGGCGGATCCGCCGATTCCGCGGATATGCGGAAACATGACGGTCGGATATTATTGCAGATGGGTTTCCATTCTATTCGGGTCTTCCGGGTTGGGCAATCCGGCTTCCTTGTTTCTCGCTTATTCTCTGATTCCAAATTTGATACGCAAATTTCTGACCGCCGCCGATCGCCGTAATCGCCATCAATACGCCAAGAACAATTCGAATGGCTTGATACGCGGATGCCTCGCGGGGGATAAAAAACCCCAAAAAAACGAGGCCGGAGAACAGCCACATCCCCACCGAACTCAGCTTTTTCCCCAACCGCTCTTGTGCGTCCTTGTATCTCTTCGCTGCGTTAGGATTTACCGCCGGGAAAACCCAAGCCGCAAGAAAAGCGCCGATGATCGGAACGGCCCAGATCCATCCGGATCCGTTCGTCAGAAGAACGTGAAGGGAGTAGGCAAGCAAGAAGGAAGTCAGGCCGAGTTGGATTATGAGGGTGGTGAACCATCTCCGTCGCCGGAAGTTGGCGAACACCGAAACCCCCATCGCCGCCGCAATCGTCCACACGAATGCCAGAATGGGAACGGAGGTTTTTTGAATTTCCGGATCGATCACCACCAGAGTTCCCATGCCCCCGAGAGCGCAAACAAGAAAAAGGGATATCCCCAGAGTCTGCAGCGGCGAATATTTCCTCTCGACCGCCGCCGATCCGCCCGCCTCCATTTCCGGTTTGTACGGCGGGAATTTTTCGGCGATGGCAAAGAGGATCGATTTCCCGTCTTCTTCCGTCAGGCTTGGACAAATATCCCTTGTGGCCGTTCCATAATCAAAGGATATGACTCCCCGCGAACGATTATTGGATGCTCGAATGTTCTTGATTCCTCCGGCCTCATAGTGCGATTCCTTACTCAACAATCCATACTGATTGATTACGGTTATTTCCCGCCGGCTGACCTCCACAATGATTCTATGCTTGGCAAAGACAAAAACCATGCATGCGAATACGGCCGCCGGCAGCGAGAGCATGAGGGCAACGGCCAGGAACACATTATTGAAAATTCCCCCTATGGGAATGAACAGCAAAAACGCCATCGGAAGAATCATGGAAAAGAAAATCAAAATAAAAAGCAGCAGAAGTAGATAAACGAATGCCTTAAAGATGGGGTGGTTGGCAAAAGGGCTAATCGTCACCCGCAATAGGTCTGGGCCGTTTTCCAAATGATACCGTTGCGCCGGAGGTTTTTTTTCAGCATCCATCGAGTCACCCCTTTGGAATCATTCATCCTGGGTATTTATACTGCAAAAAGAGAATTTCGCCCAATACCCTGTTGAAAGAACCGCCCGCGTAAAAATGGACGCCCGCCAAGCGCCCCGGAGGCGGGCCTCAGCGCCGGGCCGGGCGCAATTTTATTTTTTCAAACAAATGTCGCAATACCGCCCGCCATTGGACATCGCACAAAATATCCGTATTGTCGCTGATCTGATCGATACCGCCGATTATCCCCTTCGCGATGATATTTTCCATGGCTGGATCGGCGATTTTTTGGATGATCGCTTGCTTTATTTTTTCACCGCCGATGATATAAAACGGCCGCCCATAGAATTGTTGCGGCGTTGCCTTTACCGGCTCGGTTATTCCCAAGGCATTGTGACGTTTCGCCGTGATTTCATACGCCGACAAAAGCGCCTTCTCCCGATCGGTCCACGCTGCTGCAGACAGAACCCTTTGCAGGATCGGCGTCAGCTCATGCGCATGAGGCAATTTTCCGAATGCGCTGCCGAACCATTTGGCGTAAGGGGCATATTGCTTTTCCATTAAAAAGCACAGTTGCATAATATCCCGCACCAGCCGCGCCGCAATCAACGCCGAACCAATCTCATCTCCCACACTGCCGGCCCGGCCCATCAGGTGTTCCTCTTGTCCAATCCGATTCCATTCGGCAGCCAGCAGATAAAGCCAAATATCACGAGGATAATATTCAAAACGACGGTACATCCCCCGTAGATTTATGCCATCCCAAAATATTTCGCCGGAAGTAATCGTACGCAATTTTTGCTCGGGGAAAGTCAACCAGTCCGCAGGTTCAATTTCTTTCCGGATATCAAAACCAAGATAATTCAGTATGAAATTCCGCGCGGTCAGAATTTCTATTGGAGCCGTTTCTTTGGTTTTACCGACCGGTTCCACCGGCACTCGATGAAATCGCTTCGGTAATTTCGATTGTACTGCCGGATTGATGTCCTTTCCAACTTTGCGGCAATCACTTTCCCCGAGAAAAAGCATGACCCGCGGACTCCAATCATGATCCATTGAAAGCGGCGTATCAAATCCCAATACTTCCGACCCGCCCCCAAGCAGAGCGGCGGTGTGCGTTACTTCGGGAAAGGTTGTATCAAGGATCGGACGCACTTCTTCCCAGTAAAACCGCTTGCACAATTCCAACCCCGGTGTAAATGACGTTTTCATCAATGATCACCGAATCTCCTCAATAAAAGCATCTCGGATTTTCCTTTATTGCACCCAAGATATTCCGGGACGGAATCCGTCCCTGTCCGTTCGTTGAAATTCCACACGGAAAGGGTTTTTTACCGTTTCAGCATTTTCCTTGCCGGCAAGAAAAACCCCTTCTGGTGGGAATCGGGTTCCGGAAAATTTTACCCTTCTCTTTTGCCAAGGCGGCCCGATAGCTTGAGTGGATCCGCCGCATGATCGGATCTCCCCGGGCGCAGAGGGTATTGCCTACCCCGGTGGATCCCCCAGTGGATCCCCCGGCGGATCCCCCGCCGGCTCCGCCATCCGCCCGCTGGAGCCGGTCAGCTCGCGCAGGCGCCCGGGCCGCCGTTGATGATCAGCAGGGGATCGGAAGCCGGGGCAGCCCCGGAACAGCGGACGACGGCGACGGCGAGGTGGATCGCCGGACCTTCGGGTCGGCCGTGATCCTCCGGCACGGTCACCATGCCGCATTCGATCGTATAGCGCGCGGGAACCTCCATCGGGCACTCGATCGGGGTCCAATCCGGCCGGCCGACAGGCGGGCGCGCGGCATGCGGGTTCGGAGCGGATCCGGCCAAGACCGCCAACATGACGGTGGGGAGCGCCGAAACAGCGACGGCCTTCATCCTTTGGTTGGACTCCAGCCATCAGCATACCGGAGCCGGACCGGATTGTCTTCCCCGCTTCTGGGGAATACTCCTCCCTTCCGAGGGGAAAATTATCCCCGCGATCGGAAGTCAGGCGGCGGTCGCAGAAAATGCGGGCGATTTGCAGCCGATCGGGAAGATTGTCCCGGCGTCCCGGACCGGGAGGGATTCCTCTGCGCTGATAAAGGAAAAAGAGCCGAGATTCCTTCTTACTCCGCCCAATCCATCGGTTCTTCGCGCGGCCTCGGCGCGTATCGGGCAACGGTCAACTATCTTCCATGGCGTCCATAATGCTTGCGTAATAGTCGTCGCTGACGGGGAAGTTCAGATTTCGAAATTCTTCCCGCAAGTCGGCGGCAAAGCCGTACGACATGGCCGCCACCATCAGCGTGGCGCGGAAGGACTCCGCTTGCAGCGAATTCGCGTGGGGGCTATAAAGCGATTGCCAAGCGGGGTTGAATTTCTGCAACAACCGCATCATTCTCTGCGCCGGAATGCGGTACCCGCCGTCGCTTTCTTCGGCGTGGAGACAAAACACATAAGCCAGGGTCAGGAAGGTTTCGACCGTGTCGTCCGGTTGGGTGTTCGGATAGTCCCAAGAATGGAATTGCTTGCCGCGGGCGAGGTAGTTATAAAAACCCCAGCGTGTAACGTCGATGGAAGATACGGCGCTGTTCTGGATATCCAGGGCCAGAATGGGATCAATGCCGTACTCCCCTGTGTGATTCAGGATTTCAAAGGCGGTTGCATGGGCAAAGATGTTGGCCATCGTTTCGGAAAAGATGGCATTCGCGTTTCCATCAATTTTTCCGCCGTAGTGATAGTCCGCGGGCGAGTTGAGCGTGAAGTTGTGCCCCATCTCGTGGAAAAAGGAGCTATATTGGGGGGTGGCCGTAAACCCGTAATCTCCGGAAGTCAAAGCGACCGGGCTGGTAAACCACAGAGAATACATCCCCCCCCCCGCGTACGGATCCCTCAACACCACTTGCTGGAATCTTCCGTCCACCAGGAAGACATCTTGGTTGACAAGGTCGAATTGAATGGCCGCGCCGATCCAGAGCAGGTACTCGATATTCCGTCTTGACATTCGGGTGAAAAAACTGTCATCAAAATACGAGTAGTCGCCAATTGGGTACAGCCGCGATTCCAAACTTATCGCGGCATCCGGAATGGATACCCGGACGATGTCGGGCAAAGGGGCTGAGGACAGGGAAACGGGCACGAAGACGACGGACACCGAAAAGGTGTGCGCGCCGGATTCGATCCGAACAATGTAATTGCGGGAAGCGTCCGCATACACGTGGATGGCCGGGAAAAAACTTTTATCGGTTTTGCCGTCCCCCCAGTCGAACGAAAACGGCTTCGTCGGTCGGTTGTCATCGGCTCCGTTGATTCTCACTTGCTTGCGATCCAGGTTGATTGATTCCACATAGGCTCTCAACGGGGCGGGAGTTCTGGATAGGTATGGTTTGAAGCTGAATTCGGGAGCCAATGGGATTGCCGTTGGCGTCGGCGTCGGCGTGGGCGTGAGGGACGGTTGCGGCGTTGCGGCGGTTGTCGGAGCAGATGAAACGGTTGGATCGGCCGTCAAGGAATTGGGAGAGCATGCTGAACAAAACACGCCGAAAGCAAACAAAAAGCAGAGGTATCGTTTCATTTCACGCCGTCTCCGGAATAAAGGTTATATTTCTCAATGGATGGCGGTTCATACCGCTGGGTGAGAAGAGACGCCCTGTGGAATCCGAGTGGTAATTTGCCGCCCCGTTTCGCAGCCATGTCACTTCCATAATCCGGAAGTGATTTGCTCCGCGCGATAGTCGGGGCGCAGGTCTGCTTGCCTGCCCCCGCAGAGCGAAGCGATTCCGTCCTATGGAAATGCTTCGACGGCCCGGCGGGGAGCGGCCCGACTCGCGTTTTGCCCGAAAGTATACTTTATTTTTCTGGATCCATCCCGGGAAGAATATTTTCCGTCGGGCGCGCAGAAGCCGCTCCGCAGTCTGCGCGAACGCAGGTTCAGCATGGCGCAACCCGTCGAAGCAGATTGCGCGCATCGCGCACCCGGCCGAAGACCCGCCCCGCGTCCTGCCCTCGCGAAGTGCGCAGGTTCGCCATTGGTCTTGGAACCTGCGTGATCACGGTGTGGGGGAATACATCGCCACGGGATTTATGAGGCGATGTGGTCACGCAGCGGGGCCCGCACCATGGTGTCCTTTACTTCTAAATTATCTCCTCGGCCTCCGGTCCTCTCCCTTTCCTCACCCCCAACCCTTACACCCTCCCCTTGCTCTCCCCCGCTTCGCTCGGGAGATTGAGGGGAGGGCCAGGGGATGGGGACGAGGATGCATTTTCCGGCCTAATCCGGCCGCCCGTTTCGGAGTTATCCGGCCGGTGATTCCGGAGTTATCCGGCCACCCATTCCGGAGT
>JAFGKK010000019.1 GCA_016928575.1 Anaerolineales bacterium | reverse complement strand
GTCGAACCGCGCGACGCCGGGCTCCTTCACGGAATGCGAAGCGTTCTCCAGGCTGGCCGCCCGGAAGGCTTCCACGCAATCGGGTTTGACATGGGCGTGCACCAGAACGGTGAGCATGGGAATCCTCCTTATTGAAGGCGATGTTTCCCGCGATCTCAAGAGTGTTTTCAATCGCGATTTTGGAAAACCCGCGAGCTATGCCGCTTTCAGGGCGCGCTCAAGCAGATCCTCCACCTTGAGTTCCATGGCCGTGCGGCGAGATACTCAAGATCGAGCGTCCCCGCCTGCACCATTAAGATGCCCAGTACATCCCGCCATTGGCGTTCGGAGGATTTGCCGCTCATTCGGAACCATTCCAATTTGGCCAGCAGGGTATCTTCGGCAGTGGAAACATATGCTTGAATGGCCGGATCGGAGGAGAGGAGTTCCCTTCGGGCGCGCGCGAATTGTTTTTTCGCGAAGGCGCGGTCCGGCGGGATGAAAATATCCACTTTAAACATGCTTTCCCGGTGGATGATATTAAAACTTGATCGTTCCGTCACGGCGCCGGCGATCTTGGCTTCATCCACGTAGAATTCGTCTTGCAACGTCGAGACGAACGGCCGGATGTGTATGGCGCGCAATTGCGCGATGATATCCGAATCCTGGGTTGTTCGGATCATTCCGTGCAGGGTGCTGGCAAGGGAGCCGCCGATGAAATAGGGAACGTTTAGGGTTTCCAAAACCGCGGTCACCCTGGCGGTGACCGCGATCGGTTCAGGAAACATTTTTTAGTTCCCCATACACTTTGCTGGCCAGTTCTTCGCCCAGGAGAAGATCCGCCAGCCTACGGCGCAGTTCTTCCGGGCCGGCGTTCGGATACCGGCGGCGCAGGCCGCTGAATGCCAGGATTTTTGCGGAAGCATTCAGCCCGGCCAGCAATTCCATCTTTCGCCATGCCGGCTCCTCATACAGCAGGCGGATCCGCAATGCTTCCATGGCGGGGGCGGTGTCGGAATAATACGCGCCCATGGTTTCAGTATAGCATAGGCAATCAAAGGAGACGTATTCCATGGCGGGTTCAATCCGATATTTTTTCCACGGCTGTCGGCGGTGAGCACCGTAAAAAGGGTTTGCCGGGAAAGAAGGTAAATGGGTATTCCCAACTTCCCCGGAAGGCGGGATCGATCCGATGCAAAGCGGATTCGCTAAGCGGTATCGGTTGAAATGATCATCATGCTTATCCGTCCGATCCCCCTTACCCCCGCCGATGGGGCGTAATGGAGCCGCCCCATCGGATCCTCTATCTCATCTCCCCATGCGGAAAAGGGGAAAAGGCGCGGGGTGGTCAGGGGGTTGGACGGTTGCAGAAAGCGGGGTAGGTGATTCTTTCAAAGTCGCCGCTTTGCCCCGTCCCCTGGATTCCTCTGCCGCAAAGGCGGCGTTCTTATCTCTCGTTCCGAAGGGATGGGAGGAAGCGCATTGGGGGGATGGCCGGCGAACCAACAGCATAGTATCTTGTCTCGCGGATTCGTTGAATTTCTGAAAAGGCTTATGGGTTTGTCATGCCCGCGTATACTTGGCGGGCATCCACGCCTCCCAATCCCTGGTTTCCCGCTAAAAACGCCCTCGCTTCGTGATCGAAAAAGTTCCCAAAAAGATGGAAACTTTTTCACTCTCCCTCGCTTCGTAAACGCGCAGGTTCCAAAGACAAACCGAACCTGCGCACTCGCGCGAGGGCAAGCGCGAGGGATGGCGCGAGGGGAAGCGCGATGACAGGCACAGGAATGACGACGCAATAGAAAGGCGGTGTTCCGATGGAATAGGTGTTTTCATGCCCGCGTGTACTTGGCGTTTCCAGACAGCCCTTGGAACAATCAAAATATTAAAGGGAATTTGCGGAACACTACACTAGCTGCCGGTCCCTTGATAGGTGATCACGCACCGTTTCCACACCAGGGCAGCCGCCAGGGTGACGGCCGGCCCCGCAAGCGGCGAGAGGTAGCTCAGAAGCGGCGGCGGCGCCGCCTTGTCCAGGAGCAGAAGGGTGGGGTAATAGGCGATGAAGGCGAAGGGCAGCACCCAGGTGACCAGCAACTGCGCCGCGCGGGCATACAACTCCAGCGGATAGCGCGCGAAATCCATCGAGTTCTGGACCAGCATCGGGAACGACACCTGCGCCCCCGGATCCAGGAAGAACGAGCAATTGGAGATGTAGTTGATCCCGCCGACGACCAATACCGAGCTCGCCAGCGTGCAGAGCAGGTAGAGGGTCTTGCCGGCCGACCAGGCGGGATGCAGCGCGGAGGCTGATCCAATCAGGATTCCCGTCCCCAGGATGATCGAGCCCATGCCGTGGATGCTAGACATCTGCGTGATCACCTGCAGTGCGGGGGAAAGCGGCCGCACCAGCAGGCGGTCGAACTCCCCGCGCCACACCAGCCGCTTGATCTCCCACTGTCCGTCGTACAGCACTTCCACCAGCCCGAGCGGCATCGTGGCCAGCGCGTAGAGGAAGGCGAGCTCCCACAGCGACCATCCCGCCACCGATTGGATCCGGCTGAAGAGCGCCAGGACGAACACAAAGCCGCCGACGTGGCGCAGGAAGGCGCCGAAAATCCCGATCCAGAAATCCGCCTCGTATTCCAGGTGGACCCGCATGTGCAGGATCTGGAGCTTGGCGTAAATTCGGATGGTTCGCCACGCGTTTTTCATCGGTCATCCGCCCTGGATCTCGAGGGCCCTCAAGCACGGCTTCCACATCAGAGCGCTCACGATCCACAACGCGATGATCCAGAACAACTGCACGCCGATCGCGGAGAGAACGTCGGCCCCGCGGATCTCGCCCAGGTAGATGAGGATCGGCGTGTTGATGATGGCCTGGAACGGCAGCGCCATCGCGACCGTCCGCAACCAATCCGGGAACATCACCAGGGGAATCAGCCCGCCGGAGAACAGGTTGGTGACCGCGAGATAGGTCCAATAGATTCCCAGCCAATTGATGGTCCAGAAGCACAACAGCGAGGTGATGTAGAGGACCAGAAAACGCGTCAGGCTCCCCAGCAGCAAGCTGAGGAGGAAGAGGACGGCGGCCGAGAGCGAGGCCGGGGGAAGGATGTGCAGCAGGAAGCCCCCGCCGAGGACGGCCAATCCGCCCGCCAACAGCCCTTCGATGAGCATCGGACCGATGACCATGGCGAGATGCGCGAAGAAGAAATCGTAAGGTTTGGAGATGACCAGCGCGATGTCGCCGAACCGGATCGAGGCGATCACGGTCCAGATCGAATTCGATCCGTTGATCAGCATGGTGGCCACGTATGCCAGAACCAGGTAGGTGCGCATCCGATCCCAGTTGAGGTAGCCGATCTGCGCGTTGGCGGCGAACACCGCCTGCCAGAGGAAGTAGAAAATAACCACCCAGATCAGATTGGAAGCGAAGTTGGCGAACAACACGCGCCGGTAGTTCAGGGTGCTTTGCATCGCCATGGCGGCCAGGGAAAGGTACTTCCATTGCGGGCGGGTGCGGATCCCCGCGGGGAGGGCCGGGGCGTTCATGCGGTCCCTTCCCGGATATCCAGCGTCCCTTCGTACATTTGCCGGATGATGGATTCGATATCCGGCTCCTCCAGGCGCAGATCCACCACCGGGAGGATTCCCATGACGCGCGCAACAAGCGCGGCGGCGGTGATCTGATGCTCCAGGAATTTCACCGAAAGCGTGAAGGGCCCCGGGGAACAGACCGACTCGGGGGTCAGTTCCGGGAGCGCGGCGCGTGCCGCCTCAAGCGAGCGGGGCGAATCCTCCGAGAGTATGAACACGGCGACGCGCTCGCCGCCGTACCAATCGCGGATTTTCGTGATCGGCCCGTCGAACAGGATCTTGCCTTTGTCGATCATGATCATCCGGTCGCAGAGATTCTCGATGTCGCCGAGGTCGTGGGTGGTGAGAAGCACCGTCACGCCGGTTTCCCGGTTGCGCCGGCGGATGAATTGGCGGATGCGCTCCTTCACCGCCACGTCGAGGCCGATGGTCGGCTCGTCCAGGTAGAGGATGGGCGGCGAGTGCAGGAGCGAGGCGGCCAGGTCGCAGCGCATCCGCTGGCCGAGCGAAAGCTGGCGGGCGGGCCGGGCGAGCAGAGGTCCGAGATCCAGCACTTCGAGGAAGTCGCCCAGGTTCTTGCGGAAGCGGTCTTCCGGCACTTCGTAGATGTCGGCCACCAAGCGCAAGGATTCCTGCACGGGAAGATCCCACCAGAGCTGGGTGCGCTGGCCGAAGACCACGCCGATGTTCTTGGCGTTGGTGATGCGCTGATGCCACGGATTCAGCCCTCGGACAACGAGGCTTCCGCCGGTGGGGTGGAGGATGCCCGTGAGCATCTTGATGGTGGTGGATTTGCCCGCGCCGTTCGGTCCCACATAGGCGACGCTTTCGCCCGGCTCGATGGAAAAAGAGATGTGGTCCACCGCCGTTTTGCGTTCGTATTTCGGCAGGAAAAGGTGTTTTACCGCCCCGCCGAACCCCGGCACCTTGGCGGGCACGCGGAATACTTTGGTGAGGTCGGTTACTTCGATCTGCGGCATGGGCGGCACCTGTATGGAAACCTCAGCGGCCCGGTCCTTTTCCGGGCCGCCGGCGAAGGCGGATCGGCCGGAAGAGAGAAAGAAAAAAATCGACCGCGGTTATCCTGCGAATTAATGGCGCGGATGGTTCCCTGTTGCTGCCACGGCGGCGGGAAGAGCCCTTTCCGCCGGGGTTTCTATGCAAATATATGAAATCGAAGGAGATTGCCGGAAGGCGCGTGCAGGGAGTATATCACATCGGCGGCGAAGTATTTTTCACGTAGCGGGAGCTTTTTTCCATTTCCCGATGAAATACAATCGCCGAGTGTGAGGGCGGGCGTTGGGAGAATGGGATGAGGACGGATGGATGAGCCGTCGCCCGGAAAAAAAGCAGGTGCGATCGGACTCCTTGGGCTATATAATATCCTCATGAAGGTTACCGGAACCGGCGGCCGGGATTGTAGCGTGGGACATATGCAGGAATTTTCGATCCGCCAAATCGCCATCCGCGACCCCTACTGGTCCCCGCGCCTGGAGACCAACGCCGCCCGGGCGATTTGGCATCAATGGGACCAGCTTGAAGCCAGCGGATGCATCGACAACTTCCGCATCGCCGCCGGGGAGAAGGCCGGCTGGCGCGAAGGCTGGTTCTTCGCCGATTCCGACGCCTACAAGTGGCTGGATGCCGCCGCCAGGGTTTATATCCATCATCCGGATTCCAAACTGGCGGGGCGGATGGAGGAATTCCTCGGACTGGTGGCCCGCGCCCAAACCGCCGACGGCTACCTGTTCACCTACAACCAGATCCATTTCCCCGGCGTTCGCTGGGTGAACCTGCAGATCGAGCACGAGCTCTATTGCCACGGCCACCTGATCGAAGCCTGCCTCTCCCACCACGAAGCCGCCGGCAGTGCGGAATCGCTGAGGGTGGCCGAAGCCGCCGCGGACCTGCTGGTGCGGGAATTCCTCGGCAAAGGTCCGGAGTGGACCACCGGCCACGAGGAGATCGAGATCGCCTTGTTGCGTTTGTTCCGCCTGACCGGTGAAGAATCTTACCTGAATTTGGCGCGCCAGTTCCTCGAACGGCGCGGGCGGACCCCCTTCTTCGCGCTTTCCTTCCTGCGCCAATACCTCGGATCGCAAAAGCGCGGCTCCATCATCCAACGGCGGCGGCGAGATTACCTCGCGGCCCATCCCGGTTATGCGCCCTTCCGGCTTCCGCCCCCCAATCAAGCCAAAGAGCCGGCTGGCACCAAGGTCCGCTGGCTGGCCGGAGCCCTCACCGGCGGATATTTTCAACAGCACGCACCGATCAGAAAGCAGACCGTCCCGATGGGGCATGCGGTTCGCTTTGGGTATCTGCAAACCGCCGCGGCGATGCTGGACCGGCTCGCGCCGGAGGCAGGCCTGTTGTCCGCTCTGGAACGAAGCTGGGAGCGCATGGTTTCGCGCCGGATGTACGTCACCGGCGGGCTCGGTTCCTTGCCCGGAATGGAAGGATTCGGCCGGGATTACGAGCTCGATCCGGAATTCGCCTACGCCGAGACTTGCGCCGCCCTGGCGGGGATTTTCTGGAACTGGGAAATGGCACTCGCCACAAGCGAGGCGAAGTACAGCGACCTGCTCGAGTGGCAGCTTTATAACGCCGCCTCGGTCGGGATGGGGCTGGATAGGACGAGCTACCTGTACAACAATCCGCTGGCCTGCCGGGGCGGGGTGACGCGCCGGCCCTGGTTCGGCGTGCCCTGCTGTCCCTCCAACCTTTCGCGGACCTGGGCGGATTTGGCGAAGTATGTTTTTTCCACCGACCGGAAGGGTTTTTGGATTCATCAGTATATCGGGTGCGAGGGCCCGGTGGAGGCGAAAGGGCCATTGGGGGTGAAAATCGAATCCGGCTTGCCTTTCGATGGAACCGCGGCGATCCGGTTGATCCCGGAAACCCCGGTGGAATTCCCGCTACACATCCGTTTGCCTTCCTGGAGCAAGGAAACCGCCGTGGCCGTAAACGGCGAGCCGTGGGAGGCGCCGCCTTCCACGGCGGCGTTCGCGCCCACCGCCCAGGGCTACGATCCGCGTCCGGCGCGATTCCTGGCGCTGAACCGGCTCTGGTCGCCGGGGGACGTGGTGAGTGTCCGCTTTGATATGGGGATCGCCCTGCGGCGCGCCCACCCGCGCGTGAAGGGGCACCGCGGCAAGGCGGCCGTGACGCGCGGCCCGCTGGTCTATTGCCTGGAAAGCGTCGACAACCCGGGGATCGACCTGTTCGATTGCCAAGCGGATCCGTCCTCACTGCGAGCCGAGCCGGCGCCGGAACTGCTCGGCGGAATTCATGTCCTGCGGGGGACAACCGGTGACGGCCGTCCGTTATGCTTTATCCCGTATGCGCTGTGGGGCAACCGCGGCGAATCGCAGATGAACGTTTGGGTCGGCGCCGGTGCGGCCGGTTCCGCGTAATAGGAACTTCCTCCCGGCGCCGGCATATTTTTCAACCGGAAAATCGGAATCCAGGCGGAAGCCGAGCCTTCCCGGAGTGCCGCTGGTCCGGCGGATGTCGAAGCATTGACGGATACGCAGGGGAGCCGGGATGCCCGATCGGTTTCCGCGGAAGCGGCGGAGATCAGTCGCAACTCACCCGGGGAGGCCGCTCCCCATCCGGAATGTCGCGGTACACGTCGTCGTACGGTTGGAAGCAGCTCTTGACCACGACTTCGTAGACGTTGTCCTTCGTGACCGCAACCACCGGCAGGAAGTCGACCATCACGCTTCCGGTTCGGGTGCTGTCCACGGTCAGTTCGGCGATCGTGTATTGGCGCAAATAGGAAGGGTTTTCGCCCTTGAGCAGGGTTACGAGCAGGGTCACGGCTTTCGACGCCAGCAGGCGGATGTCTTTGAACACGGTGACGGTCAGTTCGCCCTTGACGATGCTGTTGCAGCCGTCGGCGGTGGCATCCTGCCCGGAGATCGGAACTGTGCCGGCCAGGCCTTGAGCCCGCATCGCCTCCAATTCGGCCAGCGCGGTGCCGTCGTTGGAGGCGATCACGCCGTCGATTTGGTTCTGCTGGGCGGTGAGGATGTTCTCCATCATCCTCTCGGCGGTCGCGGGATTCCAATTATCGACCCACTGATCGGCGACGATCCGGACGATGCCCTCGTCGAGGTAGGTCTCGATCCCGCTTATCTGGCCCTGGCGGATGCGGATGGCGTTGTTGTCGGTCGGGGATCCGCCGGATAAAACGATTTTAGCGGGATTGTTCTTCGTCCACTGATCCCCGCCCGGGATGCCCAGCGCCGTCAGAACGCCCAGCGCCTGCTGGCGCCCGACCTCGACGCTGTCGAAGGAGATGTAGGCGGAGATGCCGGCGGTCATGATCAGGCGGTCGTAGGCGATGACCTTCACGCCGGCCTTGACCGCCCGGTCTACGGCGGAGGCTACGGCATAACCGTCCTCGGCGATGACAATCAGGCCCTCGACGCCCTGCGAGACCATGTGGTCGATCTGATCGTTCTGCAGCTTGACGTCGTGGGCGGCCTCCTGGATGATGACTGCATAGCCCTGTTGTTCCAGCAGTTTCGTCATCAACTCGGCGTCGTTCTTCCACCGCTCGGACCCGAAGTCGGGGAAGGAAAGGCCGATTTTTATTCCGGCGGCCCGGGTCGCGGGTGTGTCCGGAAGCGGGGAGGATTGCGCGGAGACGGGCTCGCCGCCGGAGCCCCGCCAGGCGTAATACGCCCCGATGGATCCGATCACGCCCATGCACAGGCAGCATAGACATATGCCGCCCAGGAGCAACAGGTATTTCAGATATGGGGTTTCCTGTGCGGTTCCGGATTTCGGCCCTGGGCCTTCCCCGGAAGCCGACCCCGCCGGATGGAGCGTGTCCGTCCACGATCCCTCCGCTTCCCGGCGGAAGGCGGTCCGCCCGTTTCCAGGGATGGATTCGAAACCGGGAAAGCGGCCGATGGGGGAAGGAATTAAGCGGGCCATTGGATTATTCTCCCCGAAGGAATGAAAGATGGAACGCTGAAAACATCGCTCGGATCACGAAGCAGGGATCGCCGATGCGGGAGTGAATGCTTCAGGTTGCAAGGCATCCTTTTCATGGATTTCCAGACGGGATGATGGTCAACGGCGTTAACGAGTATACATTCTATATTCGGGTAAGGCAATTATTTTTAATGCGGTGGAGGCCTGGGAGTGGCCGGCCTCGCGGCTTGCTCGGCGGCAGGACCGTTCGTGGAACAGGAAACGGGCGAGCGGTCTTGTCATGATATGCGCGCTCATCCGCCCCGGATCGGCAGCGCGGCGTTTCCGCGCAGGAAGAGCGGAATGCGTTCCAGCGGCGCGTCCGCGTCGATCCACCGCCCGCCGGGGGTGGGTTGGTCCGTCCAGGCGTTTTTCCAGGAACTGCCGGCGGGCAGGTACACCCTCCTGCTTCGGGCGCCGGCGTCCAGAACCGGCGCCACCAGCAAGTCCAGCCCGAACAGGTATTCGTCCTCGACCGCCCAACAGTCCGCATCCGATGGGAAATCCACAAACAAGGGACGCATGGGGGGAAGGCCGGTTTCGTGGGCGATGCGCATTTGATCCAGGATGTAGGGCCGCAGGCGTTCGCGGAGCATCAGGTACTCGCGAAAAATGGCGTAGGCTTCTTCGCCGAAGGACCAGACCTCGTTCGGCCCGCCGTGGAAGATATCCGCATTCGGCAGGCGGTGCCCGTGCAGCCGGAACAGCGGGCAGAACGCGCCGTATTGGAACCAGCGCACGATCAGCTCGCGGAATTCCGGCGCGGCCCCGTCCCCGCCGTGGAACCCGCCGATGTCGGTGGTCCACCAGGGAATGCCGCTGAGGGCCATGTTCAGGCCCGCCGGCACCTGGGCCCGCAAGGCTTCGAAGCTGGAGCTGATATCCCCGGACCAGACGGCGGCGCCGAAGCGTTGGCTGCCCGCCCAGGCGGAGCGGCACAGGAACAGGATTTCTTCCTCTCCTTCGGCGCGCATCCCTTCGTAAAATCCGCGCACGTGCTCGAGCGGGTACGCATTGGCGACGGCGCTCCCGTCCCCGCAGTAGAACTCCAGGTTTTCCGGATGGAACGGGACAATTTCCGGCTCACACGCGTCGAGCCAATACGTTTTGATCCCCTGGAGGTAGTATCCCCGTTTGACCTTTTCCCAGATGCATTTTCTGGCGGCCGGATTTGTCGAATCATAAAAATGCACGTACGTTCCATCCTCGTCCCCGATATCCGTGAAATACGAATGGGCGGGCGAGCCGGCTTTGTTGCGGAGGATGAATCCGCTGTGCCGCATTTCCTCGAAGGCGGGGCTGTGGCGGTTGACGGTCGGCCAGACCGAGACCATCACCTTCACCCCCAGCTTTTCCAGCTTGCGAACCATGGCGGCGGGATCCGGCCAGGCGTGCGGGTCGAACCGCCAATCGCCCTGGCGGGTCCAATGGAAGAAATCGATGACCAGCACCGAGAGGGGCAGCTTGCGCCGGGAATATTCCTCGGCCACCGCTTCCAGTTCCGCCTGGCTGGCGTAGCGCAGTTTGCACTGCCAGAAACCGGCGGCCCATTCGGGCAGCATCGGCGCATGACCGGTGACGTCGGCGTAATTCGCGAGGATCCGTTTGGGATCGTCGTCCGCGGTGATCCAATAATCCAATTGGGGGCAGGCTTCCGCCACCCAGCGGGTGGCGTTTCGGCCGAGTTCCACCCGCCCGACGGCCGGATTGTTCCATAGAAAGCCATATCCCCGGCTGGAGAGCACAAAGGGGACCGCGACCTCCGTGTTCCGCTGGATAAGATCGACGACGCATCCCTTCTGATCGAGCCGGCCGTGCTGGTGCTGACCGAGGCCGAAGAGGCGTTCGCCTTCGTGCGGTCGGAAGCCGGTTTCGACGCGGTACAGGCCCCCCTGCAGTTCGCGGTAATGGCGGGCGGGGATGGTTAAGCTGTGGACCGGCTGCTCGCGCAGCAGCTCTTCGCCGCTTTTGTGGTTCCAAAAAGAGAGTTCGCCTTCCGTTCCGATGCGCGCCGCAAGGATTCCATTGCGAAGG
Source organism: Anaerolineales bacterium (assembly GCA_016928575.1). Taxonomy (NCBI): domain Bacteria; kingdom Bacillati; phylum Chloroflexota; class Anaerolineae; order Anaerolineales; species Anaerolineales bacterium. The sequence goes on along the minus strand of JAFGKK010000019.1, from coordinate 2,285 downwards.
CCGGCGCCGCTGTCATGGATTTCGATCCCGGCCGGATTTTCGCCGGAGTCCAGCAGCGCGCCGATCCAATCTTCCCGGAAGGATGGATTCTTCGTCGCGCGGACGCGGACCCCGTTGCGCCCCCAGGGTTCCACTTTCAGGATTTCATACCCGGACCGGTAGACCAGCGCGTTCCCGTTCTTGGTGAATTCCGCCATGGCTTCTCCCGGAAGGAATCGTCGGTTCAGGATGCGGATCGGGGATGGGGAGGATTATAGCCTTTCGGCCATTCGTTCGTAACAGGGGTGATGCATAGAATTCGCCGCACTCCGCTCGGGGCGAAAAAACGGCGCCATCGGGAATACGGTGGCGCCAGCGGATCATTTGATGTTTCGATTGTTCCTCAGTCTGATCCGGGGAAGAGGGTAACCGGGAAATGCTTTTTTTACGTAGCTACTCAGCCTCAGAAATATTGAAATGAAATCCTGTTCTTTACCATTGTCACCCCTATCCCCTATCCCCTGGCCCCTTCGCCCTCTCCTGACTTATGTCAGGAGAGGGCGAAGGGGCTTTGGGGGTTGAGGGTGAGGAAAGGGCAGGGACGGGGGGCTGAGGAGATACTCTTTTTCTTCCTGCTCCCGGCCCAGCTCTCGAGATGGATAGATATGAATGAATCCCCCCCATCTACCGCCACTGCGGGGCTGGAAATCCGGTCCCGGAGCAATTCCGGGAAAGGCGCCGGGAGGGCGGATGCGGGGAAGCCGGCTTATCTTGTTGCTTTGGAAAACCCGCCCTCCGGCCTCACGCGCTGAAACGGTAGACCGTCTGCGTGTGGTACCTATCCCCGGGATTGAGTACCGTTGTTGGAAACGCCGGTTGATTGGGCGAATCCGGGAAGTGCTGGGTTTCCAAGCACAACCCGCCGTGCTTGGGATAGGTTTTGCCGCCTTTGCCCTTGACGGACCCGTCGAGGTTGTTGCCGGTATAGAATTGAATTCCCGGCTCGGTGGTCAGCACTTCCATCTTGCGGCCGCTCCCGGGTTCGGTCACGGCGGCCGCCAGGGAAAGCGGGCGGGGGGAAGTCTCGGAAAGCACGTAGTTGTGATCGTACCCGCCGGCTTCCCCGATCCCGGAAGCGATGACCCGGGGCTGGTTGAAATCCATGACGGTCCCCTTCACGGACTTAAGCTCGCCGGTCGGGATCTGTTCCGCGTCCACCACCGTGAATTTATCGGCTTTGATCGTCACCGAATGGTTCAGAATGTCGCCGTTGCCCGCGCCCTCCAGGTTGAAATAGCTGTGCTGGGTCAGGTTGACGACGGTCGGCTTGTCGGTCGTCGCCGCATACTCGATCGAAAATTCGTCCTTGTCGTTGAACACGTACTTGACCGTGCACCGCAGATTTCCGGGAAACCCCTCTTCCCCGTCCTTGGAGAGGTAGGTCAGTTCCAGCCCGTCGCCGGAAGGCAGTTCCGCGGCTTCCCAGGCGACCATGTCGAACCCGGTGAACCCGCCGTGCAGCTGGTTTTTTCCTTCGTTGGCGGAAAGCGCGAACCGCTTCCCGTTCAGCGTGAACTGCGCCTTGCCGATCCGGTTGCCGTAGCGGCCGATGATCGCCCCGAAGTACGGATGGCGGGAGAGGTACGGCTCCAGGCTGTCGAATCCCAATACGATGTCGTCGAGCTTGCCGGATTTGTCCGGCACCAGCAGGTGGGTCACGATCCCGCCCCAATTGGTGATTTTGATGACGGATTTCTTGGCGTTCTCCAGCGTGTAGAGGAACACTTCTTTGCCGTCTTTGGTATGGCCGAAGGTTTCTTTTCGAATGCCCATGGTGCGTTGTCTCCTGAGGGGAAAATTCGCGCCGATCATGCGGATGCGTACGGTCTTTCCAACCGAAGCGCCTGGTCGACATTGTACCCGAATGCGGATTTCTTGGTAATGGAACGGGCCGTTTCCCCGCTCGGATCGCTTTCCGCTGACGGTTCCGCAGGACAGCGCGGCCTTCGCGGGATATATTCGGAGGCACCGGAATGCGGCGGATGGGAGATCCGCTCCAACGCCTTCCTTCGGCCCGCGTGATCCCGCCGATGAAGCGCCACCTTGTCCGGGCTGGGCATCCGCGCCGATCCGGACGGCGGTTACTCGTGTCCTCGAACCGGCTGGCGCTTGTGCGGGACAGCCTGGAGAAAGCGGGATACATATTAAAGAAAAGATTATGTATCTCCTCAGCCCCCCGTCTCTGCCCTTTCCTCACCCCCAACCCCACAACCCCTTCCCCCTCTCCTGACTTATGCCAGGAGAGG
>JAFGKK010000018.1 GCA_016928575.1 Anaerolineales bacterium | reverse complement strand
CGCCCCTGTCCATCCATCATCCGACGAAAGGAGAATGTACCTTAATGGGGGTCTCTTTTTTGTCCGAATGATGGGGTCCACTTAATTAACGGACTGGACATCCATATCATTGTTCCAACACAAATATCCATTTTCAATGTCAAGTATACAAACTCGAGATTCTTCATCTATATTTTGGCACACTATAGCAATTTTCTTATCATCCCTCGAAAGACTTATTGAATGCGGAATGAAATCGGTCGCATCAGGCGAACTTGAAAAAAGATTAACACATTCTTTTGGAACCTCATACATTAATACCGGCTCTCCGAAGGAGAATTCTTTTACGGGATTATAATTTCTATCAAAGTGATTCTCAAAATTAATTCTGGATATTTCATATTTACATAACGATAGTCCGTCTTCACATCCCGAGATTAGGAATTTTCCATCACGTGAAACGGTGAAGATACCCGAAATCGGAAACAGATATTGCTGCAATCTTCCTTCGGTATCCATAATCCGCAGATTGTTTTTCCTTGCCCTTGGTACGTTCGCTGCAAATAGAATATATAGCCGTATGTTTGCGAATTCGTAAAAAGAATTGGAATCGAAAAGGAACAACCTGAAAAAACAATGAGGCTAATGATTGAAAAGAAGATCTTTTTTTTCATTGTAATCGAACTCCTTTTTTGGATTTTCAAAATTAATAGTTTGGACGGATCCACCATACTTCTCCAATCTGAGAATAAAATTTATCAGCCTGATCATCAATGTAATGTCGACCCCTCTCATCCTCGACTACAATATGGCCAATGCCATCTGCATCGTACTCAATATCAACCACCATCGCCACATGTGTTGAATGTTCAGGATATCCTCCTCCATGACCAGGCGCATAATCACTATAGAATATTAGATCCCCTGGCCTAATACCTGCTTTTATCCATGCTTGTTAAATTTCCTCCCATTTAAGAGAATTGCTTAAATCTCCATAATTATTTAAACCATCGTCAGAATTGTTATACCAACGGCCCATCTCTTTCCCCCCTTGATCCTTAATTGCTTGCATTAAATCATCGGTCCTTTAAAAGCATCTGTTGTTGGATCAATTTTAGTATGACCGCCGGAAGCATTTAATGCCTGGGCTACGATGCAAGCGCAATCATTATCTTCTCCCGCAGCGCAATCATTTCCTTCGGCATTACCTACTACCCACCGTACAGCTTTAGCGCGTGGCGATTCGGGTTTCTTTGATCCGTGCCCATGTTCAGGTACAGGATCATCTAACGACCTGCCACTGCATCTGTTGCCTACAGCCTCAAATTCACACTCCAATGGCTTATTTCCGGAAGGATCGATCATCTTCAGGCTGTTATTATATACATAGGCGTAACGGTCGAACGATTGCGGATTCAACAGGCTGGGAATTACCGTGTCCGCCTGGGCGAACCGGCCGAGCTCCGCGTCATACCACCGGGCATTGTAATAATACCCCGCCCACTCCCGCCCCGGGCAGATCACCGGCGCTTCGTGAACGGGCGGGGCAGGTAGCCCGATTCCCGCCTCCTCGCGCTGCCCCGTGTAGGAATAGCTGCTCGGGGCATAACTTCCCTCATACCGCTTTTCGCCCCAAGGCATATACCGTATCTCGTCCACCTTTTCGCCGTCGGAATCGGCGATCAGGCTCGTGCTGCCCAAATGATCTCCGATCGTATAATACAACCCATTTTCTCCGGGATTGGTGCTTCCGGCGACGCGCACGGCGATCCTTTCCGCGCCGGCGTAATAATAATACCGCCACACCTGGCCGGAGGGCTCGTTCTGAGTCGGAGTCGGGGTGTGGGTCGGGGTGGAGGTTTTCGTCGGCGTTTTCGTCGGCGTCGGGGGTCGGCGTCGGGGTTTCCGGGAAAGGTGCCCATCGGGCATATGAGGGGGGAGCACAAAGGATCTGTTTCCCGGCAGCGTATCATTCGTCTTGCGGGGAGACTGCTGAGTCGTCATGAAATTTATTCTCTTTGCACCGTTTATGGCCAATTAATCTTTTCTTCCGGAGATAATCCTCCATCCATCCGATAAACCCTCAGGGCAGGCCGATCTTATTTCTGGCCACAGAAAGCACAAAAGGCACATGAGGTGAAACCTCTGAAAATGTTATCCTGAGCGCAGCGAAGGATCCGCACACGCAGAAGCAGATGCTTCGCTCAGCATGACACCCATTTTTTTGAGGTTTCAAGGTTGTAATAATTTTTCGGTTAATCAATAATGGGTGAGTAAATATAAAAATTTTATATGTGCGTTTTGTGCCTTTTGCGGCCTAAATATTTTTCATTCGGGTGATAATTTCCCCATCCAATCGACAAACCCGCGCACCTGTTGCTTGAAATCGAACAGTTTCACCGCCCGCGCCCGGGCTCGGCGGCCCAGCGCGGCGGCCTTCTCCGGATGGAGAAGAAGATCGCCCAGCCGCGCCGCCATTGCTTCGGAATCTCCGGGAGCGGCGAGATATCCCGTGCGGCCGTCGTCCACCTGCTCCGGGATGCCGCCGACGGCGGCCGCCACCGCCGGCAGTCCGCAGGCCATCGCCTCAAGGACCGAATACGGCGCCGTGTCGGCCCGGCTGGGGTGGAAGTAGGCGTCCGCCGCGCGGTAGTATTCGGGCATCCGCGCCGGATCCTTCACCAAGCCGGCGAAGACGATCCGCACGTTGCCGAAGGCCAACGGCTCGCCTTCGTCGCCCACGCACAGGAAATCCGTCGGCGGCAGTTCCGGCGCGCTTCCCAGGCGCTCGGCCGCTTCCAGAATCCATCCGTACCCCTTCCACGGATTCACCTTTAGGTGGTTTCCCGAGATCATCACGATCCGCCGTTTCGGATCCAGCCCCAGCCCGGCGCGCGCGGCGCGGCGGGAACCGGGCGCGAACAGCGCCGTGTCGACGCTGTTGCGGATCACCCGCTTTCCGGCCAGCGGGATGCCGGCCTCTTCAAACATCGAAAGCAGCCACTGCGATGGCGCGGCCAGGTACAGCCGGCTCCGGCCGAAAATCTTCCGCTTGCGGCGGAAATTCCACGCGGTCGCATCCCGCCGGATGGAGGGATAAATTTTCAAATCGGGGCACTTCCCGCAGCCGATCCGCCAGCGCGGACAGTCGATCGGATGCCCGCAGTGGCCGGTGAGCAGCCACGGATCCTGCGGGAAGAGAATCACCGGGAGGCGCGCGCTTAACTCCGGCAAATATTCCAAATCGAAAAAGCCTTCGCGGCGGTTCCAGCGCGCGTGCAGGTTGTGCAGCAGAACCGCGTCCGGTTGTTCGGGCGCCAATTCCAGGATCCGGCGCGAACCCGGCTGGGTGAAATCCTCGTGCCCGCGCCACAGGTCCCACGCGACGCGCGGGAAGGCGGCCGCCTCGAAGAGCGGGAACAGCCGGTTTGCTCCGCTCCCGCCGGTGAGGCGGAGAAGGGCGCGGTACAGCGCGTCCAGCGCCCGCGCGCGGGCCGAGACCTGCCAGCGGTTCGGGATCCCCAGGACGTCCTCCTCGGAAAAATCCTTCAGCCGCCCGGCGAACAGCATCGAGCGGTGGCCGAGGGCGCGGAAGGCGCGGTGCAGGCGCAGGGCGATCTGCTCGCCGCCGCCGCCTTCGACCGCGGGCGCCACTTGGAGGATTCGCAAAGGTCTTTGGTTTGGTTTCATGTCCGAAAAAACATCATCCCGCCCTCATATGGGGGCTGGCCAAAAAGGAAAACGATCGTCATGCCCGCGCGTACGTAGCGGGCATCCATTCCTTCAAACCCCTGGATTCCCGCTGAGATCACGCGGGAATTACGATCGAACACTTGCAGGGTATCATCCAATACCGCAGTCATCCCGCCCCCCTGTGGTCCCCCCATTCCAAAGGAATGGGGGGACCACAGGGGGGAGAGGGATCCGGCGGCGGTAAACGTGATCCTAACATTTCAGATGATCCATTCGCGGGAGACGATCCACGCGGATCCGCGCCCCTCCTGGCGGATCTTCGATACCGGATAGGCGAGGCCGGTCGCCGGATACAGCCGGCGCGGAAGCGCGCGGGCGATCCGCCGCACGGCGAGTTCCGCGCGCGACGGCGGCCGGTATCCGTGCCGCTGCAAAACGGTCCGGCATTCGTCGAGGTAACCTTTCATCTCGTTCGAGGTGAACGACCGCTTTTGGAATCGGAAACACCCCAGCGGCGCGCCGACCGCGTGTAGTTCGGCGTGACGGAAGAACCGCGCCCAGAGCTCGAAATCCGCGGCCATGCGCAGGCTGTCGTCGAGCCGCGCCCCGCTCCGCTCCCACAGCGACCTGCGCCAGAAGGTGGATTCCTGCTGGATGACGGTCGAATAGAAGCCGGGGACGAGCGGGGCGTTCCGCCCGCGGAAAAACGCCCTCGCGTTGAAGCCCTCCGCCTGGCGGGCGGAAATCACCATTCCCGCCTCGTCCATCACCAGCGGGCAGAGGGTGGTGATCCACTCCGCTTCGGGCAGCGCGCGAAAAACGCTTTCCGCAACGCGCAGCGCCCAGGGCGTGAGCATGTCGTCGGAATTCAGCCAGCCCATGATCTCCCCGGTCGAGCGGCGGAATCCCTCATTGAGCGCGTCGGCGTAGCCGCGGTCGGGGCGGCTCGTCCAATAGGCGAGGCGCGCCGCGTGCGCTTTGATCGTCTCCGCGCTGCCGTCGGCCGATCCGCCGTCGATGACGATGTACTCGAGGTCGTCGATCTCCTGCCCGAGCACCGAATCCATCGCCCGGGGAAGGAACGAATTTTGGTTGAAGGAAGGTGTGACGATGGAGAATTTCATATCGGACGCACCGGATCCTAAACGATCCATGCCCGCCGGATTTCGAACGGGTTCGTCCCGCCCGAACGGACGATGTGCGCCACCGGGTAGGCCAGGCCGGTGAGCGGCTGAACGCGGTCCGGCAATTCTCGTGCGACGCGGCGCGCCAACAATTCCGTTTTGCCGGGCGGCTTCCGTCCGTACTTCGCCATCACCCTCCGGCACTCTTCCATGTACCCCTGCCATTCCAGCGCGGTGAACGATTCCTTCTGGAAGCGGAAAATTCCCAGCGGCACCCCGAGCGCATACAGCTCGGCATGCTCGAAGAACCGCGACCAGAGCTCGAAATCTCCTGCCCCACGGAACGAGGCATCAACCCTTCCACCGGCCTTTTCCCACAGCCCGCGCCGCCAGAAGGTGGATTCCTGCTGGATCATGCAGGTATAGAACCACGGATCGAACGGCGCGTTCCGGCCGCGGTAGAACGCCTCGGCGTGAAACCCCTCGACCCGCCGCGCGCCGGCAACCAGGCCGTCTTCGTTCATCACCATCGGATACAGGCTGGTGATCCACTGCACCTCGGGGAAGTGCGTGAACGCCTCAGCGGCCGCGCGTAGCGCCCACGGCGTGAGCATGTCGTCGGAATTCAACCAGCCCATGATCTCGCCGGTGGAGCGCTCGAATCCCTCCTGGACCGCCGCCATTTGTCCGCCATCGGCGCGGCTGCGCCAGCCGGCCAGGCGTTCGGCGTAGCGCCGGATGACGTCCGCGCTGCCGTCGGCGGATCCTCCGTCCATGACGAAATATTCCAGATCCGAATAATCCTGGCCGAGGACCGAACGCAGGCTGGCCTCTAAAAAACGGCCTTGGTTGTAGGACGGGGTGACCAGCGAGATCTTCAAGGAGTTCCCTCTGTCCGGACGCACGGGCCGAACGGCTTTTCCTCCGCAGAACGGACCATTGAGGCTGCCGGCATCCGGCTTCTTTCCGGAGGAGAGGACCGTCTATTCATCGGCATCCTGTTGGAACAGAAAACCCAAATGGAAGGACGACATGAACATCGAAAGGCCGAGCCGGTACGCCAGGATCGACAGGACCGACAAATCCTGGCGGTGGTTGTAGCGGTTCGATCCGGCGGGAGCGATGCAATCCTTGACGAGCGCGCATTCCTCCCACTTCGATACGAACTCCCGGACCTTCCCGAAGCGCCAGTTCGCGCCGACGCTGCCCCCGGCCAGGGGGCGGCGGGAGCGGATCGACTCTTCCACCCGAAGCCACTCCAGGGTTTTCGGATGGGTCCAGGCCGCAATCGTGTTCTTCGCGTAGGGCGCGTAAAACCCGAACCGCTGGACGGTTTTTTTCAGCAGGGTCAGCGGCCCGGTCACAATGTTCCCGGCGTCGAACCAGCAGACCGATCCCCGGACTTCGCGGAACACTTCGTGAAAGATAACCGGTTTCCAGGCGAATTCCCCGGCGTTCACCCGGATGTCGAAGTACGCCGGGTACTTCGAATAATCGAACGGACGGAGTTCCCCGGCGGGGAATTCCGCGGCGAACTCCCTTCGCTGGGCCTCCTCCAATCCCAGATCGTACGCGATCCAACGCATGGCGGGTTCCCACCGCGCCGCGCTGCGCAGCAGATTGCACAGGCTCTTGAAGTGGGTCCGGTCCGCTCCGGTGACCAGCACGAACGGATCCCGCGGCGCCGTTCCGGAGAGGAACCAACTCTTCCATCCGAATTCGACCGACCGCCGGATCCTGTGCATGGTTGCGCGGGCTGTCCCTTCCCCCGGGCGCCTCACTTGCCCAGGAGCATCGAGAGGGTTTCCTGGAGGACTTCGGGCGGGACGATCAGGTCGTCGCGCCAGCGGCGGCCGGCTCCCGCCGCGACCGGAGCGGGATGCTTGCCGAATATCACCGCATAGCGATGGCCGATCGCGGAGCAAAGCGAATAATAGCAGGTGTTGGTGTAGGCGGGATGCGGCGACATGAATTCCACCACCCGCGCGCCGGCCGGGGCGAAGAGCAGGTTTGAGAGGCCCGCGCCGTGGATCGAGACCACGCTTTCGGCGTTGGAAAACAGCTTCATCTGATCCGCCAGCGGCATCCCCTGCGGATCCTGAACCTCGAATTTGAAGGATTTCAGGATCGGGATCAACTCCAGCTCGTTCGCCACCTGGCGGAAGCCGGCTTTCGCCCGCCGCAGATAGATCCGCCGCTTGCCGGCGGCGGGTTTCGGCAGGCCGATTTTCCGGCGCAGCCAGTTTGCCGCCCATGGCCGCACCATCCCGGAATACCCGAGCAAGGACGGGAAGAGCAGGCTCTCCACGCGCCAGTGGTCGTCGCCGAAGGGCTCCCACCGGTCGGAGGGATACCCCAGCCGTTCGAGGGATTCGCGCTGCCAGGGCTCCATCGCCTGCGGGACGATGATGCGGAAATGGCGGATCCCCGCCGCCTCGGCGACGGCCAGCCGCGGAAGGGTGTCGATCCACCAATGGTAGTAGTTCGGTTTTCCGGAAACGGGCGAGAGCAGGGTGAGCATCGCGCCCGGTTGTGCGCGGGCCGCCGGGACGCTCAGCCGCGTGAATACCGGCCACTCCGCCGGCGGTAATCCCCAGGCGAAGGTCGATTCTTCCAGCACGCGCCCGTCCGACGTCAGCACGACGCCGTCCCTGCCCAGCAGGCGCCCGTTGCGGACATGCGCCAGGTAGAGGGGCGGATAGCGGTAGTATTGCGCGCCGCGGTACACGGGATTGACCGTGCCGTCGGCGGTGATCGGCGGGGGCATCTCCACCATCTCGGCCTCGCGGACCGTAACGCACCAATGATCCCACCCGCGCTCGAGCCACGGCAGCCGGGCTTCGCGCGAATCGCTCCAGGCGCGGTAATCCGGAATGCCGCCCTGCGGCAGGCGCGAGCCGGGAATCCGCCGGAGGATCGACGCCGCGATCCGCTTTACCGTTCTCGATGCACGTTCCGTCATGGGTGGCATGATATCATCCCTTCGTTTTTAATCCGGAATCCGCGCCCCTGGGTGATCCCTTTTTCGCGCCGGACCGCCGATGCGGAACGGCAATCCCAAAATCCGCGCCATCCGGTCCGGAACGCCCATCCTCCTCAGCGCCCGCTCCCAGCGGTAGCCGAAGGGCAGGATCTTCCGCGTGCGCAGGTCGACCGGGACGTTTTCCCTCCGGCACAGCTCCACCGCGCCCGGCTCCCAACAGCCGCGGACGACCGCCGTGGTGAAATAATCGAGCGGCAGGTCGACCCCTTCCCGCAGGGAAAGGAACGCAGCGTCGATCGAATCCGAACGCCGGCTGCCCAGACGTTCAAACTGCCAGGGGGATTCGCCGTCGCGGGCGACGGCCGCCAGGCACTCCTTGCGCCACCAGGCCGCCTGCAGGGAGACGCGGTACTCGGCTCCCTTGCGGATCTCGCCGAGGTCCGGCTGATCGGCGCACCCTTCATCCGGACCGGGGATCGGCATCAGCCGCAGGCAGGCCGCCCGGCGGGACCGGGCGTACTCGATGTAGCTTTCGATCCGCCCGGTGTGGATCGGGCGGTCGAACAGGAAATCTTCCTGCAACAGGAGGATTCCTTCCGCGGGGATTCCCTCCAGCATGCGGTGCAGATTCGACGACCAATCCCGGTCCTCGCCGACCGAGAGCGCAACCACGCGCTTGTCGGGATACCCCTCGAAGTTGGATCCCAGAAAAACCGGATAGGGGCAATCCTCCCAATAGCGGAAGAACAGCGTGAAGAACGGGATCCATACGTCCCGGTAAGAATCGCATGAAACCACAAGGATCGCGGTGGAGGGCCGCATCAATCGAAAAGCCCCATCCGTTTCAGGCTCACCGTCAGCTTTTGCGGATCCAGCCGGAAATGGTCCAAATCCCTGGCTCCCTCGGCATTCCGATCTTCCGCCGGCGAATATCCGGTAAGGAAATAATATTCCTGATCCAGGGAATTCGCCATCGAATAGAAAACCGGGTTGATGAATTCGGGGGGGAAAACCTCCAGCACGGGGATCCCGCGCGGGGCAAACAGCAGGTCGGTCATGCCCGCCCCATGCGGGCCGGCCACGGCCCCGGCCTGCGCGAGTAAATCCACCTGTGATCGGAAAGGCAGCGATTCCAATTCGACTTTCTCAAATCCCGCCCGTTCGAGGATCGGCCATAAATCCTCCTCGTTCCACAGGCGCCGGTAGCGCGCGCGGCAGCGGCTGATCCACAATCTCCGCTGCCCCGCCGGGCGGTCCTCGACGCCCAGCCGGTTCCGCAGCCACCGCACTCCCCACGGACGGATGAATCCGGGAGTCGACAGATAGGAAGGGATGAGCAGGCTGTCCGCCTCCCAATAGCCCTCATCCAACCCGGCGCACCGTTCCGGTCCGTAGCCCAGCGCCTCCAGCGGCTCGAGGTTCTTCTCTAGCATTTCGGGGACAATGAAGTTCGCCTGCCCTGCGGCTCCCGCCGCCTCCAACACCGAAAGCCGAATCACGCCGTCCATCAGCCAATGCCCCACGTTGACTTGGGCGGCGGGCACGACCAGGGTCGCCCACGTCCCTTCCCGGCGCCGCAGGCGGCCCAGTCCCGGTTTTTGGAAAACCTTGTTCTTCCAAATCGGATCGCCCCAGGTATGCGTAAACTGGTCGAAGACCCGGTCGTCCGGTGAAAGCACCGTTCCTTCCGAGGTGGCGACCCGGCCCCGGCGGACGGCGGTCACGGTCAGCTCCGGATATTTTACCCGTGCGTATTTTTCAAATATTTGAGGAATGGGCGATTCAATCGACCGCGGTGGCGGCCCGGCGATCTCCTCCGCATCCCGCACCTTCACCTGCCAATTCCGCGGCTTGCCGTCCGGCGATGGGCGGCGCCTCTCGGTTTCGCGGATCCATTCCGCCGCATCCCAAATCACCTTCGTCGGAATCCCGCCGGCGGTCGTGGGAATCGGCAACACGCGGAGGATCGACGCTGCGGTCCTCCGCAGGACCGGGCGGAGTTTTCCGCGCCAAAAGAGTGAAATCTTATGCTTCATGTTTGGCAGAGGCAATCCGGAAGTATTATAACGTTGTCTCTATTCAGGCAACGATGAACAAGTAAGGATTTCCTTTATCAGGGTGTTGAAAAAGCCTAGCGATGTCATTGCGAGGAGCGAAGCGACGAAGCAATCTCCCTCTTTTTCCGGCGAAGGAGATTGCTTCGCTCCCTGCGGTCGCTCGCAATGACACCCTTTACGGGCTTTTTCAACATCCTGTGTATCTCCTCAGCCCCCCGTCCCTGCCCTTTCCTCACCCCCAACCCCACAACCCCTTCCCCCTCTCCTGACTTATGCCAGGAGAGG